>NZ_BAAARV010000023.1:153149-220289 GCF_039532525.1 Dactylosporangium salmoneum | reverse complement strand
TTCGCGCGGCGGGTTCGCGCGGCGGGTTCGCGCGGCGGGTTCGCGCGGCGGGTTCGCGCGGCGGGATCAGCGGCGCCCGTCTGCGCCTCATTCTCAAACCCGGCGGGGACGCCGGCCTGCTCTCGGGAGTGCTTGCCGCATACGCGTCGCGCCCCGACGCCCGCCGCGTGCACATCCTCTTCAGCGGCGCGATCGACCGGGTCGACTACCTGCGCGATGGGCGGGCCGACGTCGGGCTGTTGTACGTGCCGCTCGACGACCTCGACGGCCTGGCCCACGAGACGCTGCACGTGGAGGGCCGGGTCGCGATCCTTTCCGCCGGGCACCGCCTCGCGGGGCGGTCCGAGGTGCGGCTGGCCGACCTGGCGGGGGAGTCGTTCCCGCGGTGGGCGGACGCGGACGTGGACCGGGTTGCCCGGGCGACGGTCGCGGACGACGGGCCGGAGGTGGCCGACGTGGCTCAGCTGCTGCATCTGATCGCGGCGGGCCGGATGGTCGCCGTGCTGCCGCGCCCGCTGGTCGAACCGGTTCCGCTCGGGATCGTTCTCGTGCCGGTGGCCGAAGCTCCACCGGGCCGCCTCGTCATCGCCTGGCGTTCGCACGATCTCCGCCCGCTGGTCCGGCACTTCGTCGAGGCCGCGGTCGCCTCGATCCGGCGCCCGTAGGCGAACGGGGTGGTGGCGATACCCGAGCAGCGCCGCAGGAGGGCTGCGGCGCTGCGTCGAGGTGAAGGACGGTCAGAGAAGCTCGCGCAGCGACTCGATCAGCAGCCACACGCCGAAGATGACGAACAGCGCGGCCGCGCCGTACTTGATGGCCTTCTCCGGCAGGTGCCGGCCCAACTGGCGGCCGACGACGATGGCCAGGGCGTCCGCTGCGACCATGCCGACCGTGGAGCCGATCCACGTGGCGAACCAGCCGTGCTGGGTGGCCAGGGTGATGGTGGCGAGCATGGTCTTGTCGCCGAGCTCGGCCAGGAAGAACGACACGCCCACGGCGATGATCGCGGAGCGGGTCGTGCGCTCGGCCTTGCCGCGTTCCTCTTCCGTCAGGGTGTCGCCGCGCAGGGTCCAGGCGCCGAAGGCGAAGAAGGCCAGGGCGGCGACCAGGGAGATCCAGCCGGTCGGCAGCGCGGCGCCCAGGCCGTAGCCGATGCCCACCGACACCAGGTGCACGACCGCCGTGGCGATGGTGATGCCGATGAGGACCGGCACGGTGCGGAAGCGGGTGGCGAAGGTCAGCGCCATCAGCTGGGACTTGTCGCCCAGTTCGGCCACGAAAATGACGCCGAAGCTGAGGGCCAGGGCGGCGAGGAATGCGTTCAAGACGTACCTTCCCGGGACTTGGACCGCCGGGAGGTGAGGGGGGACGACCTCGACCCGGCCGTCCAGCTCGATACGAACAGCTGACAGCGAGGCCGAAAGTCTCGTCCGCTCCACAAGCGCGTCAACGCTGGTGAAGCCGCGCAGCCGGATGCGAGAGCACCAGTATGTCGACGGCGCAGTTGAGGACTACTCCCCTTCGTGCGCCTCCACCATAGCGGATCTCCAGGCGCGCGGAGAGTGAGCCGCGTCGCAGCGTGGCCGGGCGCCACAGGCACCCGGCCACGACATGACGACGGCGTGCTACTTGCGCTTCTCGGGCTTCGTGATGCGGTCGGTGCCGACCTTGTCCCGCAGTACCTCCGGAACCAGAACGGAGCCGTCGGGCTGCTGGAACTGCTCCAGGATCGCGGGGAAGATGCGGCTGGTGGCCAGGGCCGAGCCGTTCAGCGTGTGCACGAACTTGTTGTTCTTGGAGCCGGGCACGCGGTAGCGGATGCCGGCCCGGCGCGCCTGGTAGTCCCCGGCCCACGAGACCGAGGAGACCTCCTTGTACTTCCCGGTGCTGGGCATCCACACCTCGATGTCGATGGTCTTCTTCATCGAGGCGCTCGCGTCGCCGGCGGCCAGCAGCGAGCGGCGGAAGTGCAGGCCGAGCGCGTCGACCAGGCTCTCGGCGTAGTCGACCATCTCCTCGAGGGTCTTCTCGCCGTCCTCCTGGGTGGTGAACTGGAAGATCTCCACCTTGTTGAACTGGTGGCCGCGCACGGTGCCGCGCTCGTCGGAGTGCGAGCCGGCCTTCTCGCTGCGGTAGCAGGGCGTGTACGCGTACGCCTTGTGCGGCAGGTCCGCCGGGTCGAAGATCTCGTTCTGGTAGGCGCCCAGGATCGCCGTCTCCGAGGTGGGCAGCAGGAAGCGGCCGCGCTCGCCCTCCTCGGCGGTGATGTGGAAGACGTCGTCGTAGAACTTCGGGAACTGCCCGGCGGCGTAGCCGGCCGAGTCCAGCAGCAGGTGCGGCGGGAGCATGAACTGGTAGCCGGCCGCGAAGTGCCGGTCGATGAAGAAGTTGACAAGCGCCCACTCCAGGCGCGCGCCCCAGCCGGTGTAGATCCAGAAGCCGGAGCCGCCGAGCTTCACGCCGCGCTCGAAGTCGACGAGGTCGAGGTCGCTGGCCAGCTGGACGTGGTCGCGGACGTTGTCGATCTTCGGCGCCTCGCCGAAGACCTTGACAACCTGGTTGGCCTCCTTGCCGCCGGCCACGACGTCGTCGCTGGGCAGGTTGGGCAGCTCGCTCATCGCGGTGTCGAGGCGCCGCTGGGTCTCGGCCAGGCGCTCCTCGAGCTCCTGCAGGGCCGCCTTGGCGTCCCGGGTGGTCGGCTCGATGGCCTTGCCGGCCGCCTTGGCCGCGCCGAACGCGCGGGCCTCTTCCTTGCGGCGGGCCCGCTCGGCGTCGATCTCGCCGATCAGCTCGCGCCGCTGCTTGTCGAGGTCGGCGATCGCACTCAGCGCGCTGGACACCTCGGACGGGTCGAGCCTCTTGGACAGGGCGGCCTCTACCGAGGCCCGGTCCTTGCGAATCAACTCGATGTCGAGCATGCGCCGCGCACCTTCGTTTGAGATTGGGAGAAAACCCGGACTCTCAGGATGCTACCGGGCGCGTCGCCGCCATTTTCTCCACGGCGCCGATCACAAGGTCGATGCCGAAGTCGAAGTACCGCTCCGTGTCGGGCAGCGTCCGGTAGCTGTCGGCGAGGCGCACCATCTGCGGGTAACGCTCGGCCGGCAGGCTTTCCAGCTGCAGGCGCTCCTTGCGCAGCCACTCCTCGACCTGGTCGGGCGGCACCATGGCCGGGCAGCCGGGCTGCGCGGCGACCAGGCCGATGGCGGCGTGCAGCAGGTAGGAGGCGACCCAGTACCCCTCCTCGAGGGGGAACCCCGCCCGCTCCAGCAGCGCGAGCGCGTCGTTGGTGGCCCGGGTGAAGCTCTCCACGCCCTTCTTGTCCACCGCGTGCAGCAGGTCGGGCATGCAGGGGTGCTGGCGCATGGCCCGGACCAGGGCCTCGACCATCGCGCGCAGCTGGGCCGGCCACGGGTCGTCGGCGGTGCGGTCGGCCCGCACCTCGGACATCACGTGGTCGGTGAGGCCGAGTAGCAGCTCGTCCTTGTTCTTGAAGTGCCAGTACAGCGCCATCGGCGTCACGCCGAGATCCTGCGCGAGGCGGCGGATGGTGATCGCCTCCAGGCCCTCCTCGTCCCCGATGCGCAGGGCGCGCTCGGCGACGGCGGTCCGGGTGAGGCGATCGGCTGAGGTTTTCGGCGGCACTTGACAACTGTACACCGTATGGGTTCTCCTCTACAACGTACATGTACGACGTACAGGTACACCGTATAGGGGGAGCGCCTGACATGAGAAATCGCTGGTTGGCCCTGGTCGCCGTGGCCCTGGGCACCTTTATGACGTACCTCGACAACAACGTGGTCAACGTGGCCCTGCCGTCGATCCAGCGCGAGCTGCACCTGAGCATCTCGGGGCTGGAGTGGATCGCGAGCGCGTACATCCTGGTCTTCGCCGGCCTGCTGCTCGTCGGTGGACGGCTGGCCGACGTGGTCGGCATGCGCAGCATGTTCTTCGCCGGCCTCGGCATCTTCACCGCCGCGTCGGTGGCGGCCGGCCTGGCCGGCAGCCAGGAGATGCTCATCGGGGCCCGGGCGGTGCAGGGCATCGGCGCGGCGCTGCTCACCCCGACGGCGCTGGCGCTGCTCACCGAGCTGTTCCCGGACCCGAAGGAGCGCGGCGCGGCGGTCGGCATCTGGGGCGGCGTGGGCGCCCTGGCCCTGGCCATCGGCCCGCTCACCGGCGGCTACCTGAGCCAGCACGTGTCCTGGGGCTGGATCTTCCTGATCAACGCGCCGATCGGCGTGGCCACCGCGGTGCTCGCCGCGATCACGCTGCCGGCCGGGCGGCGCAGCGGCAACCGCAGCCTCGACCTGCCGGGCCTGGCCACCAGCGCGGTGGCGCTCTTCGCGCTGACCTACGCGCTCATCGAGGGCGAGTCGCGCGGCTGGACCTCGGGCGTCATCCTCGGCGCCTTCGCCCTGGCCGCCGCGAGCGCCGCCGCCTTCGTGTTCATCGAGACCCGCACCGAGCACCCGATGGTCGACCTGGCCTTCTTCCGGCTCCGGGTGTTCAGCGGCGGCCTGGCCACCATGGGACTGTGGGCCTTCGGCGTCTTCGGCATCTACTTCTTCACCGCGATCTTCCTGCAGAACGTCCTGGGCTTCTCCCCGACCGAGGCGGGCTCCGCGTTCGTGCCGATGGCGCTCGTCATGGCGGTCATGGCCACGGTCGCGCCCCGGCTGGAGGCCCGCTTCGGCGCCGGGCGCACGGTCGCGGCCGGCATGGCCCTGATGGGCGTGGCGGTCGGCCTGCTCGCCACCGTCGGTGAGGGCGCCGGCTACACCGACCTGCTGCCCTGGTTCCTGCTCTTCGGCCTCGGCGGCGGGCTGCTCGTCCCGCTGAACAACGTGGTGCTCTCCGCCCTGCCGCAGGCCCGGGCCGGCATCGCCTCCGGCATGCTCAACGTCTCCCGCGAGGTCTTCGGCCTGCTGGGCATCACGATCCTGGGCGCGATCCTGTCGAACCGGCAGAACGCCGCGACCGGCGCCCCGCTGCACCGCTTCCTGGCCGGCTACCAGTTCTCGCTGGTGGTGGCCGCGTCCCTGGTGGTGGTCGGGGTGCCGATCGCGCTGGTGGCGCTGCGCAAGATCAAGGCGCCGGAGCCGGTGGCGACGACTGTGACGCCGGAGCTTCAGCCGGCGTGAGACGGCACGGCGGGGGAGCGTCCACGGCGCAGTGCGACAGTGGGCGCTCCTTTCGCACGGCACCTCGGATCGTCAGCGAAGCGAGGACGCCGGCGGCCACGCACAGGGCGGCGCAGATCAGCACCGCCCGGTGGAAGCCGGCCGAGAGCAGGTCCGGGGTGTCGTACGCCGCCGTGGTGATCCCCGCCGCGGCCGGCAGCACCGCCACGGCGATGAGGCCGGCCGCCCTGGCCACGTCGTTGTTCACCGCCGAGGCCATCCCCGCGTGGGTGGCCGGCGCCGACGAGAGCGCGGTCGAGGTCAGCGGGGCGACGGTCACCGCCAGGCCGAGGCCCAGCACCAGTACCGCGGGCAGCACCTGGGTCAGGTAGTTCCCGTCGGCGTCGATGCGGGTGTAGAGCGCCATCCCGGCCCCGGCGATCACCGGCCCGACGCTCATCTGCAGCCGGGGCCCGATCCGCGCGGCCAGCGCGCCGGAGCGCGAGGACAGCAGCAGCATGACGATGGTCACCGGCAGCAGGGCGACCCCGGCCTGCAGCGGGGAGTAGCGGGCCACCTGCTGCAGCTGGATCGGCAGCAGGAACAGCGCGCCGCCCAGCGCGCCGTAGATGATGAAGGTGACCACGTTGGTCGCGCTGAACTGGGCCGAGCGGAAGACGCCCAGCGGCAGCATCGGGTGCGCGATGCGGGTCTGCCGCCACAGGAACAGCGCCATGAGTGCCGCCCCGCCGGCCAGCGCGCCGAGCACCCCCGGGCTGGTCCAGCCCAGCGCCTGGCCCTCGATGAGGCCGTACGTCACGCCGATCAGCCCCGCCGTCACCAGCGCACCGGAGAACAGGTCGACCCGCCCGCTGGCCTCCTCGTCGCGCGACTCCGGCACGTGCCGCCAGGCCAGGTACACCACCACGGCGGCGATCGGCACGTTGATCGCGAAGATCAGCCGCCACGACGACGCGCCCAGCCCGACCAGCCACCCGCCCAGGAACGGCCCGATCGCGGTGGCCACCCCGCCCAGCCCGGACCAGGCGCCGATCGCCTTGCTGCGGTCGTCGGGCCGGAACGAGGCCTGCAGGATGGCGAGGCTGCCCGGCGTGAGCAGCGCCGCCCCGACCCCCTGCAGGGCGCGCGCGGCGACCAGCACGCCGGCGGTGGGCGCGATCCCGCAGAGCACCGACGCGGCGGCGAACCAGACCACGCCGACGGCGAAGACCCGCCGCCGGCCGTAGCGGTCGCCGAGCGCGCCGGCGAGCAGCAGCAGCCCGGCGAGGCTCAGCGTGTACGCCGTCACCACCCACTGCAGTACCTGCAGCCCGGTGCCGAAGGAGCGCCCGATCGCCGGCAGCGCGATGTTCACGACGGTCGCGTCGATCGAGGCGATGCCGGACCCGAGGATGGTCGCGGTGAGCACCCATCGCCCGGCGGCGCTGGAGTAGGCGAGACGCTCCGACGGGGCAGTCATGCGCCCCACCATAGTTCGGCCGGCGCGTATGTTACGTTCGGGCCGCGGGCCGAGAGGCGCTGCGACGGATGGCACATCCGCCACGCTCGGGCCGCCCCACGGAACAAGGGCGCCTCCGAATCGGAGGGCGAATCGATGCGCGACCTCACTGCCTTCATCGCCGGCCTGCCCAAGGTCGAGCTGCACGTGCACCACGTGGGCTCGGCGACGCCGGAGACGGTGGCCCGCCTGGCCGAGCGCCACGCCGGCAAGACCCCGGTCCCGGCCGACCCGCAGCTGCTGGCCGAGTACTTCACGTTCACCGACTTCGCGCACTTCATCGAGGTGTACCTGTCGGTCGTCGACCTGATCCGTGACGCCGAGGACGTGGCCACGCTGACGTACGACATCGGCACGGGCCTCGCCGCGCAGTCGGTCCGCTACGCGGAGCTGACGCTGACGCCGTACTCCTCCATCCATCGGGGCATCCCCGCCGAGGCCTTCTGCGACGCCGTCGAGGACGCCCGCGCGCGGGTGGCCCGCGACCACGGCACCGAGCTGCGCTGGTGCTTCGACATCCCGGGCGAGGCCGGCATCCCGTCGGCCGACATCACCCTGGAGGCGGCGCTCAAGCAGCGCCCCGAGGGCCTGGTCAGCTTCGGCCTGGGCGGCCCGGAGCGCGGCGTCCCGCGCGAGTGGTTCGCCCCGCACTTCGCCGCGGCCCGCGCCGCCGGCCTGCGCAGCGCCCCGCACGCTGGCGAGTCGACCGGCCCGGAGACGATCTGGGACGCCCTGCACCACCTCGGCGCCGAGCGCGTCGGCCACGGCATCGCCGCCGCCCAGGACCCCGCGCTGCTGGCGCACCTGCGCGAGCGCGACATCGCGCTGGAGGTCTGCCCGACGTCGAACGTCTGCACCCGCTCGGTGCCGTCGCTGGCCGAGCACCCGCTGCCGGCCCTCGTCGCGGCGGGCGTGCCGGTCACCATCAACTCCGACGACCCGCCGATGTTCTCCACGACGCTCAACCAGGAGTACGCCGTGGCCGCGCAGCTGCTGGGCCTGGACGAGGCCGGGGTCGCGGACCTCGCCCGTCAGGGGGTGCGCTACTCGTTCCTGGAGGAGCCCCGCAAGGCCGCCCTCCTGGCCGAGATCGACGCCTACACGGAGGCGGCCACGAAGTAGGCCGGAGGCGGCGGCGGTACCGTGACCGGCATGCCGCTCGCCCTGGTGTACGAAACGCACGCGACCACCGTCGACAACGAGCTGGGGATCGCCACCGGCTGGCTGCCCGGCGAGCTGTCCGAGGCCGGGCTGGCGCAGGCCGCCGAGCTGGGGCAGCGGCGGCGCGACGACGGCATCGCGGCGGTGTACGCCTCCGATCTGGCCCGGGCGGTACAGACGGCGGATATCGCTTTCCGGGGCAGCGGCATCCCGGTGCGGCTCGACCGGCGCCTGCGGGAGTGCGACTACGGCGAGCTCAACGGCTGCCGGGTCGAGCGGCTGGCGCAGGAGCGCCCGCGGCACCTCACCGAGCCGTTCCCCGGCGGCCAGAGCTACGCCGACGTGGTGGCCGCGACGGCCGAGTTCCTGGGCGACCTGACCCGCGCCTTCTCCGGGGAGCGGGTCCTCGTCATCGCGCACTCGGCCAACCGCTGGGCCCTCGACCACCTGCTGCACGGCGCCGACCTGGCCGAACTGGTGACGGCGCCGTTCGCCTGGCGGCCCGGCTGGGAGTACGACGTGGCCTAGACGCGGGTCATGGTCACGTGCATGGCCTCGTCGGAGGCGACGAACCTGGTCGTGCGGTAGCCCGTCAGCCCGTCGTCCAGCAGGCGTTCGCCCCGGCCCAGGAGGATCGGGATGATCGACAGGTGGAGGGTGTCGACCAGGCCGGCGCGCAGGTACTGCCGGATCGTCGACACGCCGCCGCCCAGGCGCACGTCCAGGTCCCCAGCGGCGTCGTGGGCCCGCTCCAACGCGCGCTCGATGCCGTCGGTGACGAAGTGGAAGGTGGTGCCGCCCTCCATCCGGATGCTCTCGCGGGGCTCGTGGCACAGGACGAAGACCGGGTGGTGGTACGGCGGGTTCGGCCCCCACCAGCCCTGCCACTGCGGGTCGCTCGACCAGGGGCCGCGCACCGGGCCGAACATGTTGCGACCCATGATGGTGGCGCCCACGCGCTGCTCGCCGAGGGCCAGGAACTCGTCGTCGATGCCGGTGGTGCCGCCCTTGCCGCCGACCATGGCGAGACCCGTGGCGGTCTTGAACACCCACTCGTGCAGGCGCTCGCCCCCGGTGCCGAGCGGGTGGTCGAGGCTCTGGTCCGGGCCGGCGCCGAAGCCGTCCAGGGAGATGCAGAAGTTGTGGACGCGCAGCTGTGGCATGGTCGTCGGTCCCTTCGTCTCGGTCAGTCTTCACCAACAGATCGGAGCTGCGCGGCCCGATTCGACATGCGGACCCGAAGGGATCAGGGTCATATGTTTTTGACAATGGTTGTCATCACCAGAGAGGATGAGGCCCATGCGGCGGTGGTGGGCGGCGGTGGCGCTGGTGGCGGCGCTGGCCGGGTGCGCCGGCCCCGCCGAGCAGGACGACGGCCGGGTCCGGGTCGTCGCCGCGTTCTATCCGCTGCAGTTCGTCGCCGAGCAGGTCGGCGGCGACCGCGTGCGGGTGGAGAACCTCACCCGCGCCGGGGCCGAGCCGCACGACCTCGAGCTGCGCCCCAGCCAGCTGGCCGGGCTCGAGGACGCCGACCTCGTTGTCTACCTGCGCGGCTTCCAGCCCGCCGTGGACGAGGCGATCGACCTGCAGGACAAGGGCAAGACCTTCGACGTGGCCGGGGTGCAGCCGCTGCGCGACGCCGACCCGCACGTCTGGCTCGACCCGGTGCGGCTCGCGGCGATCGCGGACCGGACGGCCGAGCGGCTGGCGGCCGCCGACCCGGCCGCCGCCGACGCGATCCGGGAGCGGGCGCGGGCCCTGCACGCCCAGCTCCAGGAGCTCGACGGCGAGTTCCGCGACGGGCTGGCCGACTGCCGGCGGCGCGACGTCGTCACCAGTCACGAGGCGTTCGGGTACCTCACCGCCCGCTACGGGCTGACCCAGGTGGCCGTGACCGGGCTCAACCCGGACGAGGAGCCGGGGCCGCAGCAGGTGCGGGACGTGGCCAAGGTGGCTCGCGACCGCGGGGTCACCACGATCTTCTTCGAGTCGCTGGTCAGCCCGAAGCTGTCGGAGACGGTCGCGCGGGAGATCGGGGCGAAGTCCGCCGTGCTCGACCCGCTCGAGGGCGTGGAGGACGGCGAGACGTACTTCACGGTGATGCGGGCCAACCTGGCCGCGCTCCGCGACGCGCTGGGCTGCCGCTAGGTGCGGCGGCGACTGGCGACGGCGGCGGCCGCCGCGGTGCTGCTGCTGGCCGGGTGCACCAGCACCGAGCCGATGGCGGCGCGGCCGGTCCGGCCGGTGCCGAGCTTCGAGGACCGCAGCAACCACGACGGCACGTCGACGCCGGTCGCCGACCCGATCTATCCGGGCTACGGCAACCCCGCCCTCGACGTGCTGCACTACGGCCTGACGCTGAGCTGGGACCCGCAGTCGCGGGCGCTCACCGGCAAGGCGGCCATCCGGCTGCGGGCCGTGGTCGCGGTGCCGTCGATCCGGCTCGACTTCTCCCCGGCGTACACCTTGGGCGGCGCGACCGTCGATGACACGCCGGCGGCCGCGCGGCTGGACGGCGGAGACCTTGTCGTCGACCGGGCGCTGCCGGCTGGGGCGGTGGCCACGCTCGTCGTCGGGTACGCGGGGACGCCCGCCCCGGTGCCGATGCCGTCGCACCGCGGGGACATCGAGCCGCTCGGGCTTACCGTCACGGACGGCGGGGAGCTGTGGACGATGCAGGAGCCCTACGGGGCGTCGACCTGGTATCCGGCCAACGACCAGCCGTCGGACAAGGCGCTGTACGACATCGCGGTGACGGTGCCGGAGGGCTGGGCGGGCATCGCGAGCGGCACGCCGGCCGGGGTGCAGGGGAACACCTTCCGGTACACGGCGACCACGCCGGTGGCCAGCTACCTGACCACCCTCGCGGCCGGGCGGTACACGAAGACCGAGCTCACCGGGCCGCACGGGCTGCCGGTGCAGCTGTGGACCCGCACCGGCGTCGACGACAGCGGGCGGCTCGCGGCGCTGCGGCGCGTCCCGGAGTACCTCCAATGGCTCGAGGATCGCTTCGGGCGCTATCCGTTCCCGAGCGCCGGGGTGGTGGTCGTGCCGTCGCGGTCGGCGATGGAGACCCAGCAGATGGTGACGGTGGGCGGGGACGTGCTGCGCGACGCCGTGGTCGCGTCGAGCGTGCTGGTGCACGAGCTGGCCCACCAGTGGTTCGGCGACGCGGTCGGGCCCGCGACCTGGCAGGACGTGTGGCTCAACGAGGGCTGGGCCAGTTACATCGAGCAGCTGTACAACGGCAAGGGCGACCCCGGCGCCATGGAGCGCTGGGAGCGCGGGGCCCGGGCCCAGGACGCGGACCTGCGGGCCAAGCTCGGGCCGCCGGGGCACCCGCGGGCCGACAGCTTCGCGGAGAACAACGTCTACGTCTGCCCGGCGCTGCTGCTGCACGAGCTGCACAAGGCGCTCGGCGACGCCGGCTTCTTCGCGCTCGGGCGGGCCTGGGCGGCGGCGAACGCCGGCACGGCCCGGGACCGGGCGGCGTTCACCGCGTTCGTGAACCGGCAGACCGGGCGGGACTTCACCGCCCTGATCGACGCCTGGCTGGACTCGCCGACGACCCCGTCCTGAGGCCCGGTTCGCGCAGGGAACCGGCCTATTCGTGCAGGCCGCCGGCCACGACGTGGATGAACGCGGCCTGGACGTCGTCGGCGCTCATGGCGTTGTCGACGTACGCCCCCACGGGCTTGGCCAGCGCGTCCTTGAGCCTGTCGGCGGCGTCCTGCCTGTTCAGCACCACGATGCTGATGGTGACCGGCCGCTCCGGGTCCTTGAGCCCGCTGAGCTTCTGCACCATGTCGGCGACCGCGGCGGCGTTGGCGCTGTCCCTGCCGGCGTCGTCGGTGAGGATGAGGACCTGGTTGAACATGTCGTCGTGCCAGTCGTCGCGGACCGACTGGTAGCCGGCGACGATCGTGTCGAGCAGGCCCTGGCCGGCCCGGTGCGTTGTGAGCGCGTTGACCGAGCGGGTGAAGGCGGCCCGGGAGGTCTCGTCGAGCCGGTCGGTGGGCAGCAGCTTGCGGTACCCGCCGGTCTGGCCGGGACTGATCTCCCACAGGCCGAGCCGGGAGCCGACCGGCATGAGGTCCCCGACGACCCGGCAGCCGGCCTTGAGCACGTCGATCGGCTGCTGCTTGTTGCCCGGGGGAGGGCTGGAGGTCGACCCGGTGTTCGACCCGGAGACGTCGACGATGATGAGCAGGTTGCTGCGCCGGTCCTCGGGGTCCCAGGTGGCGAAGACGTGCTGCAGGTGGTGCGGTGCGAGGACCGGGAACGGCTCGGCGGTGGGCTCGGGCAGCACGGAGGCCCCGTCGAAGGGCGGCCGGGTCTGGCCGGGGCCGCGCAGGCCGGCGGCGTTGATCGCCTGACGGCCGTCGGTGGTGGTGAAGGCGGCGAAGAGCCGCCCGAGCGCCGCGCTCCGCTTCGGGTCGCGGGCGGCGGCGGCCGAGGGGAACCAGCTGTACCGCAGCAGCGCCGTGTGGTCGGCCCCGGCGAGGTAGACGCGGCCGGCCGGGGCGAGGTCCATGGTCGGCAGCAGCGCGTACTCGGGCACCAACCCGACCTCGCCGGCGGTCTCCGGGGTGGCGGCCAGGTTGTGGTTGACGGTGCGGGTCACCGCGAGGGTGGTGTTGAGCGCGAGCGAGGAGGCGTCCATACCGCGCTTGAGCCAGACGGCCTCGCCGACGGCGCCGGCCGCGACCAGTCCGTCGCCGGAAAGCGAGGGGTCGCGGACCACGAGGCGCACCCCGGTGTTCTTGTTGTCGAGCAGGTCGGACAGGGCGAGCCAGCCGTTGCCCTGCACCTTGATCTTCTCGGCGGTGGGCTGGTCGGTGACCATGAGGATCGGGCTGGTGGCCAGGGTGGCGCCGGCGGAGGTGTCGCGCTTCTCCAGGCTGTCCTTGTCGGTCGGCACCAGGGAGCCGGGCGCGGCGAGTGCGGCCCACGAGGCGTCGTCGGGGATCCACACGTCGGCGTTGAGCTGGCTGAGCTGGCCGGCCGCCGGGCGCCCGTCGGCGGTGGTGGTGTCGACCAGGATGCAGTCGGGGCCGGAGCGCAGGGTGCGGGCGGCGGCGGAGACGACGGTGGAGAACGAGGACGCGGTGATGACGCGCAGGGTGGTGGGGCAGTCGGTGCCGGCCTCGGCGCTGCCGCCGCGGTCGCGCCACACGTACCAGCCGGCGCCGGCCACGAGGGCGATGGCGAGCAGGAGTACGAGCCCGCGCAAGGCCGCCCCGGCGGTTCCCGCCTGCTGATGCTTGCCCATGTGCTGCACCATCCGCGCGCTGAGGTGGGGTGATGTGCGATGACCGCGGGCAAGTATGCCATCGATTGCGACGGATTCTGGCGATCGTCCACCTGTCGGCGGCGCTCATCGGCCGTTCAGATGGTGCATTCCACCCAGTTCAGGCGATCTTGGGAGCAGACGGTGACGCCGCCGACACGCATGGGTCGGCGGCGTCGGAAATCCGGCAGGCTAGCTGCGGGCCACGACCGTGTTGAGCACGCCGGTCGCGGGGGACCAGTCGGCGGAGACGACGGTGGCGCTGTGCGCGGCCAGGAGCTGGATGCGGGCCTGGGCCTGGGCGGTGGTCGGGTTGGTGGCGTCGATGGCCGGCGAGACGGACGACGCGTCGGTCATCACGAGCAGATAGTGGTTCGCGTTGTACCACTGCGTGTCGATCGAGCCGTTCATGTACGTCGACGCCGAGCCGTCGAAGACGACGAACCACGGCCGGATGTCGGTCTCGCTGTAGCGGGTCCGGGGGTCGCCCGCGGCCGCGTCGAGGACCGCCGGGAACGCCTGCGCGCTGCCGATGCGCCCGGCGGCCTTGAGGTCGCGCAGGTAGCGGCCGTACTCGACGTCGGTGGCGAGGTTGTCGAACGGGTTGCCGCGCTCGAACGTGCCCGGGATGATCTCGATCATGACCTTGCCGGCCAGGGCGGCCCGGGCCGGCCAGTTGTCGGCGCGGGCCGCGGCGTCGAGGGTGGCGGCGGAGCCGAGCAGGTCGGCCGGCTTGAACACCTTCGCGCCGAGCTTGCTCGCGACGAGGACGTCGAAGTCGGCCGGGCCGAGGCCGTAGCGGCTGTCGAAGCCGGCCTTCATCTCGATCTTGAGGTGCAGCGGGGCGTGGCCCGGGTGGGCGTCGCTCCAGATGCGGATGTCGTCGAGGCAGGCGCCGAACTGCTGGTCGCGGGCGCCGGTGCGCAGCTGGGCGGCGGTGGTCGCGGCGGTGCAGTTGTTGCTGGTGCCGAAGAGCTCGTGGTTCACCCGCCAGCGCTTGGTGAGGGTGTCCACCCAGATGTCGAACTCCAGCAGTGACACCCCGGTGTCGAGGGCGTCCGCCAGGTAGGCGAACTTCGCCTTGTCGTACGTGTTGTGCACGCCGACGGCGGTGGTGTGCGAGAGCTTGAGGTCGGTGGGGGCGGCGGCATGGGCCGGGGTCGCCGCGGCGATGGTGACGGCGGTGACGAGCGTCGCTACAGCGACGTCGATCGATGACTGCGGGCGCATGGCCAGGACCGTATCGACATTCTTCGACATGATGGAAGCCCATGGGTGAACGCCGATGAAACGATCATCCACTGTGGACGAAGTAAACACCCGGTGAACTGCGGGTTGAATGCCGATGGTTGCGGGCGAGGGGCAGAATCGGGGCGTGAAGCGGACCGGTCCTCTGATCGTCTTGGTGCTCGTCCTGGTGGTCATCGGCGCCGTCGCCGGCCATCTGCTGGGCCGCCGCTCGGAGGGCGGCGGGGGCGGCGGCACCGAGGTCAGCGCGCTCATCGGCTCCGAGAAGGAGCGGTACTTCGCCGACCCCGAGGTCAAGAAGGCCCTGGCCAAGCACGGCTGGAAGGTGCGGGCCGACCCGGCCGGCTCCCGGCAGATGCCGACCCGGCTGCCCGGCTACGACTTCGCCTTCCCGGCCAGCGCCTCGGCCGCCGAGGAGATCCGCCGGCACGGCACGCCGGCCGGCGACAACGTGGCGGTCTTCTCCTCGCCGCTGGCCGTGGCCACCTTCACCCCGATCGTCGACCTGCTGCAGAGCGCCAAGCTGGCCTCGCGCGACGCCGCCGGGGTGTGGCGGCTGGACCTCAAGGCCCTCGCCGACGCCAACCGGCGCAACCTCAAGTGGACCGACATCCCGGGCAACACGACCCGGCCCGTGGCGCAGAACGTCCTCGTCGCCACCACCCGCCCGGCCGACTCGAACTCGGCCGCGATGTTCGCCGTGCTGCTCAACCAGGCCACCGGCGGCGACCTCGGCGCCGTCGCCAAGCTCTTCACCGACCAGGGCGCGGTGGACACCACCAGCGAGGAGCCGTTCGAGGCCTACCTGCGCAGCGGGGGCAACTCGGCGCCGATGGTGCTCGTCTACGAGGCCCAGTTCGTCGACCACGCGGTCAACGACGGGCTCGGCAAAGGGGAGTCGCTGGTGTACCCCGCGCCGACCCTCGTGTGCCAGCACACCATCGTGCCGCTGACCCAGCACGGGGTGGAGGTCGCCAAGCTGCTGGCCACGGACCCCGAGCTGCAGAAGCTCGCCGCCAAGCACGGCTTCCGCACCGCCGACACCGGCCTGACCGCCCCGATCTTCCAGGGCGTCCGCCCTGGCGACGCGCCGCTGCCGACCACGTTCGCCGGCGCGGTCGCCGACCCCGGCTACGACACCGAGCACGCGCTGCTCGCCAGGCTGCACGAGAGGATGTCATGAAGAGGTTTGGCGCCGCGCTGGTCGTGGCCGCTTTGCTGCTCGGTGCGTGCACCAGCGGTAAAGGGGGCGGGAAGGACGCCAAGCCCGCGGAGAGCGAGGGGCCGTTCCTCAAGGGCTCCGGCACCCTGCGGGTCCTCGCCAGCAGCGAGCTGGCCGACCTGCAGCCGGTGCTGGGCGACCTGCGCCAGGCCACCGGCGTCGAGGTGAAGCTGCAGGCCACGGGCACCCTCGACGGCGTCGAGAACGTGGTGTCGGGCAACGCCGCCAAGTCCTACGACGCGATCTGGTTCGCCTCCAACCGGTATCTCCAGCTGCACCCGGACGCCGGGGACAAGATCGGCACCGCGACCAAGGTGGCCACCTCCCCGGTCGTGCTCGGCATCCGCCAGTCGGTCGCGGCCAAGCTGGGCTGGACCGATCACCGCCCGACCTGGAGCGAGATCGCCGTCGCGGCCGGCGACCACAAGTTCACCTACGGCATGACCAACCCGGCCAGCTCCAACTCCGGCTTCTCCGCGCTCGTCGGCGTCGCCGCGGCCCTGGCCGGCACCGGCGCGGCGCTCACCGCCGAGCAGATCGCCCCGCTGACCCCGCGGCTGCGGGCCTTCTTCGCCGGGCAGAACCTCACGTCCGGCTCGTCGGGCTGGCTCGCCGACTCCTTCACCAAGAACGCCGTCGAGAAGAACGACCACGCCGTGGACGGCCTGGTCAACTACGAGTCGGTGATCCTGTCGCTCAACGCCTCCGGCAAGCTGCCCGAGCCGCTGACCGTGATCTACCCGTCCGACGGCGTGATCACCGCCGACTACCCGCTCACCCTGCTCGCCGGCGTCTCCGAGCAGACCAAGAACAACTACGCCGCGGTGGTGGACTACCTGCGCCGCCCCAGCGTCCAGCGCAAGATCATGTCGACGACCTGGCGCCGCCCCGCGGTCCCGGAGGTGCAGCTGGCCGCCCAGTTCGGCCCGAAGGACGGCAACCTGCCCGAGCTGCCGTTCCCCGGCAAGCTCGACGCCGCCAACGCGCTCATCGGTGCGTTCGGCGACGACCTGCGCAAGCCCGCCCGCACCATCTACGTGCTCGACCTGTCCGGCTCGATGAAGGGCGAGCGCCTGCAGGGCCTGAAGAACGCCCTGGTCGGCCTGACCGGCGCCGACACCACCCTGTCCGGCCAGTTCACCCGCTTCA
The DNA here is from genome assembly GCF_039532525.1 of Dactylosporangium salmoneum. Lineage (NCBI taxonomy): Bacteria > Bacillati > Actinomycetota > Actinomycetes > Micromonosporales > Micromonosporaceae > Dactylosporangium > Dactylosporangium salmoneum. The sequence continues at coordinate 203,577 of NZ_BAAARV010000023.1, read as the reverse complement.
ACGGCCGTGAGCAGGTGGTCATGGTGCCGTTCAGCACCAAGCCCGGCCAGGTCCGCCGCTTCGATCTGCCCGACGGCAACATCCAGCCCACGCTCGACCAGATCCGGGGGTACGCCAACGGCCTCGCGGCCGCCGGCGACACCGCCATCTACGACGCCCTGTTCGTCGCCTACGACCAGGCGGCCGCCCTGGCCAAGGAGGACCCGGACCGGTTCACGTCGATCGTCCTGCTGACCGACGGCGAGCTGACCGCCGGCGCCAACCTGGCCGCGTTCCAGGCCCGGCTGCCGCAGCTGCCCAAGGTGCCGGTCTTCACCATCCTGTTCGGCGAGGGCAACGTCCAGGAGATGCAGCAGGTCGCCGACCTGACCGGCGGCAAGTCCTTCGACGCCCGTACCGGCGCCCTGCCCGCGGCGTTCAAGGAGATCCGCGGCTATCAGTAGGCCCGTGATCGTTTTATCCGAACTGTTCAGGCGTCGGCGGTAGAGAAGTGCGGGTCGTTGGGGTACACCAGCGGTATGACCGAACTCTCGCTCGACGACTACCTGGTCGAGGACGACGATGACGACGACCCGGTGCTGCTGCGCAAGGACGGGCAGCCGGTCGACACGTGGCGGGAGGACTATCCGTACGACGAGAGGATGACCCGGGCCGAGTACGACCGCGTCAAGCGGCTGCTGCAGATCGAGCTGCTCAAGCTGCAGAACACGATCAAGGCCCGGGGCGAGCGGCTCGTCGTGCTGTTCGAGGGGCGCGACGCGGCCGGCAAGGGCGGGACCATCAAGCGGTTCATGGAGCACCTGAACCCGCGCGGCGCCCGGGTTGTCGCCCTGGAGAAGCCCAGCGAGCGGGAGTCGACGCAGTGGTACTTCCAGCGCTACGTCCAGTACTTCCCGGCCGCCGGCGAGATCGTCCTGTTCGACCGGTCCTGGTATAACCGGGCCGGCGTCGAGCGGGTCATGGGCTTCTGCAGCCGCGCCGAGTACCTCGAGTTCATGCGCCAGGCCCCGGAGCTCGAGCGGATGCTCGTGCGCTCCGGCATCCGGCTGGTCAAGTTCTGGTTCTCGGTGTCGCGCAACGAGCAGCACACCCGCTTCCTGATCCGGCAGGTCGACCCGGTACGGCAGTGGAAGCTCTCCCCGATGGACCTCGCCTCGCTGGACAAATGGGACGACTACACCGAGGCCAAGGAGGCGATGTTCTTCTACACGGACACCGCCGACGCCCCGTGGACCGTGGTCAAGAGCAACGACAAGAAGCGCGCCCGGCTGGAGGCCATGCGGCACGTGCTGAGCCGGTTCGACTACGAGGGCAAGGACTTCGGCGTGGTCGGCATCCCGGACCCGCTGATCATCGGCCCCGCCGCGCTGGCCGACGACTCCGTCGACGACGCCCCGAGGCTCTAACCGATATCCGGGCATTCTCCCGCGAAACTGAACATTCCGCCTGTAAGGGTATAAGTCCGACCCGGGTCGAGGTTAGGTAACGACACGCCGAAGGGTTGAGTAATGCGGGCGTGTATCCAGTCGTGAGCGGTACGTATGCACGCCGTAGGGTGGACCCCGTGCCGGAGGCTGGTGCGGAGTGCGATGTCGGGTCGGCGTTGTTCGGCAAGCACGTCAGCCTCGTCTACGACGCCGACGAGGAGTTCCGCGACCTGCTGACCGGCCTCGCCGCGCGGGCCGTTGCCGCAGGTCACCGCGTTGTCATCCTCCTCGACGAGGACTCCGCCGACCTCGGCCGGACGCTCGCCGCATCCCTGCCGGACGCCGCGCCCGGGCAGTTCACCGCCCTTCGCTACAGCCCGCGCACCGGTCAAACCGGTGCGGCAACCTTCGGGGAGGGGCTCTTCGGCGTACAGGAGCTGCTGGCCGCGTTCACGCGGCTGCGGGACGAGGCGTTCGCCGCCGGGTACTCGGGGTTCTCCCTCGCCGTGCAGATGCGCTGGACGCAGCGGGCCGGGTTCACGACGACAGACCTGCTCGCGTACGAGACCCGGGCGAACCGCTTCTTCGGCGACCCGCGGGTCACCGGCCTGTGCCTGTACGACCGCCGCCACTTCGCCAAGGAGCTGCTCGCCCGCATCGGCGCCGTGCACCCGGGCCCGCTGCTGCGCTTCACGCTCGGCGGCTGGGGCGCCCACCTGCGCCTCACCGGCCAGCTCGACGCCTCCAACGTCGGCTCGCTGCCCTCGATCCTCGACCTGGTCGCCGAGTCCGACTCGGTCGTCCTGCTCGACGCCAGCGAGCTGGAGTTCGTCGACGCCGCCGGGGCCGGCACCATCGTGCGGTTCGCCGCCTCCCGCCCCCACCGCCACACGGTCGTGCGCTGCGCCCGCGGGGTCCGCCAGGCGCTGCAGCTGGTCGGCGCCGAGGCCGTGCCCAGCCTGGTGCTTCGCGACCGCGTCGCCGGGGTATGACGGCCCCGTGCAGCCAGCCGACCCCAGCCTTGTGCAGGCCGCCGCCATCCGCGGCGTCGCGACGTCCTACGAAACCGCCGGTCACCGCCGCGTCGACATCGACCCGGACGTGGTCCGCGACGTGATGGCCCTGCTCGAGCCGGACGCCCTGCCGCCGGTGCCGCGCACGTGGGGGTGGATGCTGCAGCTGTACGGCGTCCGCTCCGCCGCCTCCTGGGGCGTCGGGGACTTCGCCGACCTCGCCGCGTTCACGAGGTGGGCGGCCTCCACCGGCGCCGGGGCCGTCCTGGTCAACCCGCTGCACGCGGTGGCGCCGGTCGACCCGATGCCGGCCTCGCCGTACTCCCCGTCGTCGCGCCGCTTCGTCAACCCGCTCTACCTGCGCGTGGAGGACCTGCCCGAGTACGCCGCGGCCCCGGCCGAGCTCAAGGCCCGGGTCGACGCGCTGCGCCCAGGCCCGGGCGCCCCGGCGGACCTCGTCGACTACAACTCGGTCTGGCGGGCCAAGCGCGCCGCGCTGGAGCTGCTGTTCATCCCGGACCTGGCCGACGTCGAGCCGGCGCTGCGGGACTTCGCCACCTACACCGCGCTCGCCGAGGCGCACGGCGTCGACTGGCGGCAGTGGCCGGAGGAGCTCAGGCGGCCGGGGGCCGCCGCGTACGAGGCGGCCGACGCGACCCGGGTCGCCTTCCACGTGTGGCTGCAGCGGCACTGCGCCCAGCAGCTCGCCGCGGCCAACGCCGCCGCGGCCGGGATGAGCGTCGGGATCGTGCACGACCTGGCCGTGGGCATCGACCCCGGCGGGGCCGACGCCTGGACGCTGCAGGACGTCATCGCGCAGGGGGCCCGGGTCGGCGCCCCGCCCGACGCGTTCAACCAGCAGGGGCAGGACTGGGGCCTGGCCACCTGGCGGCCCGACCGGCTCGCCGCCACCGGGTACACCGCCTACCGCGACCTGCTGCGCGGCATCCTCGCCCACGCGGGCGGGCTGCGGGTCGACCACGTCGCCGGGCTCTGGCGGCTGTGGTGGATCCCGCCCGGCCGGGGCGCCGCCGGGGGCGCGTACGTGCACTACGACGCGGCCGCCATGCTCGGCGTGCTGGTCGAGGAGGCCCGGCGGGCCGGCGCCGTGGTCGTCGGCGAGGACCTCGGCACCGTCGAGCCGGTCGTCACCCGCACCCTGCAGGAGCGCAACATCCTCGGCTCGGCCGTGCTGTGGTTCACCCGCGACGACGACGGCGCCTTCGTCCCGCCCGAGCAGTGGCCGGCAAACGCCATGGCCTCCGTCTCCACCCACGACCTGCCCACCGCCGCCGGCTTCCTCACCGGCGAGCACGTCCGGGCCCGGGACGCCGCCGGCCTGCTGACCCGGCCGGTCGCCGAGGAGCAGGAGGCCGCCGACGCCGACCGGGCCGCCCTCCTGAAGCTCCTGCCGCAGGACGAGGACCCGATCGTCGCCATGCACCGGCTGCTGGCCCGCAGTCCCTGCCGGATCCTGCTCGCCTCGCCCTACGACGTGCTCGGCGAGGTCCGCCAGCCCAACCTGCCCGGGACGTCCGAGCAGTACCCGAACTGGCGGATCCCGCTGCCGCTGCCCCTCGAGAAGCTCACCGAGGACCCGCGGATGCTCGCGATCGCGGAGATCTTCAACTCGGCGGGCTGACGTCCCCGCCCGCCGCCCTCACGAGGCGACCCCGACGATCTGGTGGACCGTCTCCGGGCGGCCCACCAGGCCGAGCATGTGGTGGGCCACGTCGGCGCGTGGGATGGAGAAGCCGCCGCGGATGTTGCGCCCGAACGCCTCCTGGTAGCGGCCCGTGCCCGGCTTGTCGGTGAACATCGGCGGCCGGGAGATCGACCAGTCCAGGTCGCTGCCGCGCACCACGTCCTCCATGCGGGCCAGGTCGGCGTAGTGGGCGCGGAACCTCGTGCGGGCGAAGGGCGCCCCGAGGTGGCGCATGAAGAACCCGTCGCCGGGGTCGTGCCGGGGCGGGGCGGGGCGCTGCGGCGAGGGCACGGTGCCGATCGGGGCGGCGCTGAGCACCACCAGGCGGCGCGCCCCGGCGGTCCGCATCGCGGCCACGACCGCGCGGGTGCCGCGCTCGGCCACGCCCTCCTCGCCGGCGCTGGTGGCGCCGAGCGCGGACAGCACGGCGCCGGCGCCGGCTACGGCCTCGCGCAGCGCACCGGCGTCCGGTCGGGCCAGGTCCACGGCGACGATCCGCACCCGGTCCCCGAGCCCGTCGAGCTTGCGCGGGTTGCGCACGACCGCGGTGACGTCGTGCCCGGCCGCGAGGGCCTGGTCGAGGATGTGCCGCCCGGTTCCCCCGGAGGCGGCGACGACGGTGAGCTCCACGGCTGACTCCTCTGCTACCGATAACCTATGTTCCTCCGATAATACGAATCTCATATTAGATTGCCAAACGAAAGCGCCGCCCCCGGCCGGGGACGGCGCCTTCGGTGCGGTCAGACCGCCTGGTACTGCAGGGCGCGCAGCAGGTTGTCCGCGCCCTCCTTGTCCAGCGCCGGGAAGGACAGCCGCAGGCCCTCCCCGCTCGTGCCGAGGGCGAGGATCACCGTGGCGGTGACGCCCCGCTTGGCCTCGGCGACCCGGATCACGTGCCGCGGGATGTCGGCCACGGCGCTGGCCGTCGGGCGGCCGGTGAACCAGTGGGCCTCGAGGATCAGCAGCCGCTCGTTGGTGAGCAGCATGTAGAACGCCTTCTTCTGCTGGTACATCATCATGCTGCCGCCGGACAGGATCGCCGTCGCGGCCACCATGGCCACGTTGCGTCCCACATTGGCCTTGCCGACCCGGCACCGCCCGGTCGCCAGGGCCCGCTCACCCGGACCCATCAGCGGCGCTGCGTTGGCGATGGTCAAATCGTGAAGCTTCTGCCGCACGTGCTCTCCCCGTGAGGGACCCGCGCGCATCGCGGGTGATGAATGATGGCACGCGCACGCTACGGTCGAGAATCGGCGCGGGAAATGGCCGATCAGCCGAGTGGGTCATCGTCCGGGCGGCCGGAGTTCGGCGGGATCTCCTGCAGCAGCCAGGTGTTGCCGTCCGGGTCGGCGAAGGGCACGTAGAGGATGCCGCCCATGTCCTGCACCTCGCCCGCGTCGACGCCGCTGTCCAGCAGCGCCTCCCGGGCCCGGCGCACGTCGCCGACGACCAGGTGCAGGCCGCGCAGTGTGCCCGGCGGCAGGTCCAGCCCCGGCAGGTCCTTGTAGAGCAGGATCGAGCAGGCCGAGCCCGGCGGGGTCAGCTGCGTGACCCGCGGGCCGCCGCCGGGCTGCACGTCGTGGTCGACGTGGAAGCCGAGCTTGCCGGCGTAGAAGGCGAGGGCGGCGTCGACGTCCTTGACCGGCACCGGGACCAGCTCCAGCCGCATGGTGAAGTACTGCCCGGCCAGGTAGGCGTCCAGCTGGGCGTAGCCGGCGTCCATGCCCTCCCGCATCCCGCTGGCCAGGGCGGCCTCGCGGGCGGCCGGCGAGGCGTAGGCGATGTGCGTGGTGATCCGGGTCCGGCCGCCGAGGTCGTCGAAGGTCACCGTGTTGCGGGTGGCCGGCCAGTCGCCGCTCCACGCCTCGGTGCTGACCACCCGCTCGGGCCGGACGACCTCCTCGAACGTCCCGCCGATGCTCAGCTCGCCGCCGTCGGCGTCGCGCCACACGTAGCGGAACGCGCCGCCGGGCCGCAGGTCGATCTCGCAGACCGGCATGGCCCACCCGGGCGGCCCGACCATCCAGTTGGGCAGGTGCTTCGGGCTGGTGTGCACGTCGAACACCAGCCCCCGGGGCGCGGCCACGACCCGGGTGATGCGCACCCCGGCCTCACCGTCCAGCTCGAACCCGGTCACGCCCAGCTCGTCACTCATCACGCGGCTCCTCGATGTCGTCCTGTACGAACTGCAGGTAGGCGTCGAGGCGGGCGTAGCTCTCGTCCCAGAAGCGGCGGTACCGCTCGGCGAACGCGGCGACGTCCCGCAGCGGCCCGGGCTCCAGCCGGCAGGGCCGCCACTGCGCCTCCCGCCCACGCGAGATGAGCCCGGCCTGTTCCAGCACGCGCAGGTGCTTGGAGATCGCCGGCCCGCTCATCGCGAAGGGCGCCGACAGCTCCTTGACCGTCGCCTCCCCCTCGCTGAGCCGGGCGAGTATCGCCCGCCGCGTGGGGTCCGCCAGCGCCGCGAAGGTGACGCTGAGCCTGTCCTCGTCCATGGCCTACCTAACCAAGTGGTTATCTAACCTCCTGGTTACTTAAGCAGCACCGGCCCGGCGCGTCAAGCGGCGGCTACAGGATCGCGGCGGACTCCGCGGGCAGCGTGACCAGGCCGGACTGCAGCAGGACGGCGTCGTCGGTGGCGAAGATGACGCGCTCGGCCCGCAGGGGAACCGTGCGCGGCTCCTTCGCCAGGTTGGCCACCACCGTCCGCTCGCCGCGCCGGATGACCAGGACGCCGTCGTCGTCGTCCACGTGCACCCGGTCCAGCCGCGGGTCGGACAGGCCCGGCACGGTCTTGCGCAGCGCGATCAGCCGCCGGTAGAAGGCCAGCATGTCCTGGTCCATCGCCGCCCAGTCCAGGTGCGAGCGGGCGAAGGTCTCCGGGTCCTGCGGGTCCGGCACGTCGCCCGGCGGCCAGCCGTGGGCGGCGAACTCCTCGCGGCGGCCCTTGCCCACCGCGGCGGCCAGGGCCGGCTCCGGGTGGCTGGTGAAGAACTGCCACGGGGTGCGGGCCGCGAACTCCTCGCCCATGAAGAGCATCGGCGTGAACGGGGAGGTCAGCAGCAGCGTGGCGCCGACCCGCAGCAGGCCGGGGGAGAGGGTCGCGGTCAGCCGGTCGCCGGTGGCGCGGTTGCCGACCTGGTCGTGGTTCTGCAGGCAGACCACGAAGCGGTGCCCCGGGATGCGGGCCCGGTCGATCGGGCGGCCGTGCACCCGCCGGCGGAACGAGGACCAGGTGCCGGCGTGGAAGAACGCCTCCTGCCACACCTTGCGGAAGCACTCCGGGGAGCCGAAGTCGCCGTAGTACCCCTGCCGCTCCCCGGTCAGCATGGTGTGCAGCGCGTGGTGGACGTCGTCGTCCCACTGGGCCTGCAGGCCGTAGCCGCCGGCCTCGCGGGCGGTGATCAGCTTGGCGTCGTTGAGGTCGGACTCGGCGATGAGCGACAGCGGGCGGCCGAGCGTCGTGGACAGCGCGTCGACCTCGGCGGCGAGCTCCTCCAGCAGGTGGGTCGCGCCGCGGTCGACCAGGGCGTGCACGGCGTCCAGCCGCAGCCCGTCGGCGTGGTAGTCGCGCAGCCACTGCAGGGCGCTGTCGATGATGAACCGGCGCACCTCGCCGCTGTCGGCCTCGTCCAGGTTGAGCGAGCGGCCCCACGTGTTCGCGCCGGTCGAGAGGTACGGGCCGAACTGCGGTGCGTAGGCGCCCGAAGGGCCGAAGTGGTTGTAGACGGCGTCGATGACGACCCCGAGGCCCTCGCGGTGGGCGGCGTCGACGAAGCGCTTCAGCCCGTCGGGGCCGCCGTAGCTCTCCTGCACGGCGTGCCAGCCGACGCCGTCGTAGCCCCAGTTGTACTCGCCGTTGAAGGTGTTCACCGGCAGCAGCTCGACGAGGTCGACGCCCAGCTCGCGCAGGTACGGCAGCCGCTCGACCGCCCCGTCGAACGTCCCCGACGGCGTGAACGTGCCGACGTGCAGCTCGTAGAGCACGCTGCCGGCCAGCTGCCGCCCGGTCCAGCCGGCGTCGCCCCACGCGAACCGGTCGTGCTCGTAGACCTGGCTGCGCCCGTGCACCCCGCCCGGCTGCCGGCGTGAGCGCGGGTCGGGCAGCACCCGCTCGTCGTCGTCCAGCGCGAACCCGTAGTCGGTGCCGTGGCCGGCGCCGGGATCCTCGGCCGTCCACCACTGCCCGTCGGCGGTCATGGGGATGGCTTCGGTACCGCTGTGCAGCACCACCCGCCGCGCCGCCGGCGCCCACACCCGGAACTCCATGTCAGCCCTTCACCAATAGCGCGACGGGATACGTGGCGAGCAGGTCGCCGACCGCGGGGGAGGAGGCCGGCCGCCCGGTCAGCGCGTCGACCCAGTCCCCGCCCGGCAGCTTCAGCTCGGTGTCGCCCCACCCCCCGCGCTCGGCCAGGCCGACCGGCAGGCGGGTGGCGATGGTCAGCGCGCCGCCGCGGTCGAAGGCGACCACGTGCCGCTCGGCAGACCCGGCCGCCTGCACCGGGCGGTAGCCGGTGAACAGCTCCGGGCGGTCCCGCCGCAGCCGCAGCGCCCGGCTCACCACCAGCAGCTTGGCCGCGGCGGAGGAGTCGACCGGGGGCAGCGTGAGCCGGGCCGCGACGGCGGCGTCGAGCGCCGCGAGCAGGTCGCGGCGCTCCGCGAAGTCGACCGGGCGGCGGTTGTCCGGGTCGACGAGGGAGTTCTCCCACAGCTCGGTGCCCTGGTACACGTCCGGCACGCCCGGCATGGTCAGCTGGACCAGCTTCTGGCCCAGCGCGTTGCTCCAGCCGAACGGGGTGATCCGGGTCGCGAGGTCCCGCACCTCGGCCCGCAGGCCGTCGTCGGCGAAGACCCGGGCCAGCGCGGCCCGCACGGCGGACTCGAAGGCCTCGTCGGGCGCGTCCCACGACGTCGAGCGGTTCGCCTCGCGGGCGGCCTTCTCGAAGTACCGCCGCAGCCGCTCTTCCTCGATGGGCCAGGCGCCCACGATCGTCTGCCAGAAGAGGTCCTCGAAGGAGGGGTCGGGCAGCGGGGCGATCTCCCGCCAGCCCTGCTGGATGGCGGCCCACTCGGCGGGGACCTCGCTCAGCACGGCCAGGCGCGCCCGCACGTCCTCGCCGCGCTTGGTGTCGTGGGTGGACAGCGTCGTCATGCCGGCCGGCCAGTCGCGCTGGCGGGCCGCGGCGGCCGCGTGGAACTCCTCGATGTCGACGCCGTGGCGGGACGGGTCGCCGCCGACCTCGTTGAGGGCGATGAAGTGGTTCCAGCGGTACATCGCCGTGTCCTCGACGCCCTTGGCCATCACGGCGCCGGTGAGCTGCTGGAACCTCGCGCAGACCTCGTCGCCGGGGTCGGTGAGCCGCGGCAGCAGCCGCTCCAGGTCCTCGGCGAGATCGGGCCGCTGCTCGCGGGTCTTGGCGACCGCTTCGTCGAGGTCCTCGCCGCCGTAGGGAAGATACGTCCGATACACGCGGAAGTTCGCCGCGAGCACCGACAGGACGGGCAGATCGGACGCTCGCCCCGTGATGCGGGTCAGGCGGTGGAGCTCGGCGCGGAAGAGGCGGTTGGTGACGTCCAGCTTCTGGGCGTGGGCTTCCTCCTGCCACGAGGAGTCGGACGGCTCGGGTTGGATGAACAGCCCGCACACCTCGGCCAGCGCGTCGTAGCCCGTGGTCCCGTCGACCGGCCACTGCGGGGGCAGCGGTTCGCCGCACTCCAGGATCTTCTCGACCACCAGCCAGGCATCGGGGGCGTGCGAGCGCAGCCGGGCCAGGTACTCGCCGGGGTCGCGCAGGCCGTCGGGGTGGTCGACCCGGATGCCGTCGGCGAGGCCCTCGCGCACCCAGCGCAGGATCTCGGCGTGCGTGTCCTCGAAGACGGCCGGGTCCTCGACGCGCACCCCGGCCAGCTCGGTGACGGCGAAGAAGCGCCGGTAGTTGAGCCGCTCGTTGCCCTCCCGCCAGTACACCAGGCGGTAGTGCTGCCGCTCGTGCACCTCCTGCGGGCTGCCCGCCCCGGTGCCCTCGGCGATGGGGAAGCGGTGCTCGTAGTACCGCAGCTCGCCGTCCTCGATCCGCAGCTCGTCCAGCGACGCGGAGCCGAGGACGGGCACCACGAGCGGCCCGGCCTCCCAGTCGATGTCGAACCAGTCGGCGTACCGGCTGGAGCGGCCCTTGGCCAGGACGTCCCACCACATCGGGTTCGCGGCCGGCTGGAACAGCCCCATGTGGTTGGGCACGATGTCGACGACCAGCCCCAGGCCGTGCGCGCGCAGCGCCGCCACCAGCCGGTCCAGCCCCGCCGCCCCGCCCAGCTGGGGGTTCACCGCGCGCGGGTCGACCACGTCGTAGCCGTGCGGCGAGCCGGGCGTCGCGGTCAGCAGCGGCGCCGAGTAGAGGTGGCTCGCGCCGAGGTCGTGCACGTACTCCGCCAGCCCGGCCGTCGCGTCGAGGTCGAAGTCCGGGCGCACCTGCACCCGGTAGGTGCCGCTCGGGATCGTCATGCCGTGCGGTCCAGCACGACGAGGGAGCGGTCCGGGACCGTGATCGTGCCGCCGGCGGCGTAGCCGACGCCGTCGCGGGCCGGGCCCGTCGCGGTGGCGATCACCAGCTCCCACTCCTTGCCGTACTCCTGCGGCGGCACCACGAACTCCAGCGGTTCGTGGTGGGCGTTGAAGCACAGCAGGAACGAGTCGTCGACGTGGCGCTCGCCGTGCGAGCCCCGCTCGGTGATGGACTCGCCGTTGACGAAGAGCATCAGCGCGCGGCCGAAGTGGTTGTCCCAGTCCTCCTCGGTCATCAGCCGCCCGTCGGTGGCGAACCACGCCACGTCCGTCAGCGACGTGCTCTCGGCCCGGGCCACCGGCCGGCCGGTGAAGAACCGCCGGCGGCGGAAGACCCGGTGCCGCTCGCGGAAGAGGGCCAGCCCGCGGGCGAAGGCGAGCAGCTGGTCGTCGACGTTCTCCCAGTCGATCCAGCTGATCTCGTTGTCCTGGCAGTAGGCGTTGTTGTTGCCCCGCTGCGTGCGGCCCAGCTCGTCGCCGGCGCAGATCATCGGCGTGCCCTGCGACAGCATCAGCGTGGTGAGGAAGTTGCGCCGCTGCTTGGCCCGCAGCGAGTTGATCGCCGGGTCGTCGGTCGGCCCCTCCGTCCCGCAGTTCCAGGACCGGTTGTAGCTCTCCCCGTCCCGGTTGTCCTCGGTGTTGGCCTCGTTGTGCTTGTCGTTATAGGAGACCAGGTCGTTGAGCGTGAAGCCGTCGTGGCAGGTGACGAAGTTGATGCTGGCGAAGGGGCGGCGCCCGTCGTCCTGGTAGAGGTCGGCCGAGCCGCAGATGCGCGAGGCGAACTCGCCCAGGGTGGCCGGCTCGCCGCGCCAGAAGTCGCGGACCGTGTCGCGGAAGCGGCCGTTCCACTCCGTCCATAGCGGCGGGAAGTTGCCCACCTGGTAGCCGCCGGGGCCGACGTCCCACGGCTCGGCGATGAGCTTCACCTGGTTGACGACCGGGTCCTGCTGGACGACCTCGAAGAACGTGGACAGGCGGTCCACCTCGTAGAACTCGCGGGCGAGCGTGGAGGCGAGGTCGAAGCGGAAGCCGTCGACGCGCATCTGCGTGACCCAGTAGCGCAGGGAGTCCATCACCAGCTGCAGCGAGTGCGGGTTGCGCACGTTGAGGCTGTTGCCCGTGCCGGTGTAGTCCGTGTAGTACCGGTTGTCGTCGTCGTCGAGCTTGTAGTAGTGGCCGTTGTCGATGCCACGGAAGCTCAGCGTCGGGCCCAGGTGGTTGCCCTCGGCGGTGTGGTTGTAGACCACGTCGAGGATGACCTCGATGCCGGCCGCGTGCAGCGCCTTGACCATCCCGCGGAACTCCTGCACCTGCTGGCCGCGGTGCCGGCGGGCGTAACCGTGGTAGGGGGCGAAGAACCCGATGGTGTTGTAGCCCCAGTAGTTCGACAGGCCCAGCTCCACCAGGCGCTGGTCGTGCACGAAGTGGTGCACCGGCAGCAGTTCCAGCGCCGTGATGCCGAGGCGCTTGAGGTGCTCGATGATGGCGGGGTGGGCGATGCCGGCGTACGTGCCGCGCAGCTCGTCCGGGATGTCGGGGTGGCGCATGGTCAGGCCGCGCACGTGGGCCTCGTAGACGACCGTGTGGTGGTAGGGCACCCGCGGGGCGGCGTCGTTGCCCCAGTCGAAATACGGGTTCACCACCACGGCCTTGGGCATGAACTGCGCCGAGTCGGCCGTCGACATCTGTTCCGGGTCGTTGAAGTCGTAGCCGTACACGGCCGGATCCCAGCTGATGTCGCCGTCAATGGCCTTGGCGTAGGGATCCAGCAGCAGCTTGTGCGGGTTGCACCGCAGCCCCCGGCCGGGGTCGTAGGGGCCGTGTACCCGGAAGCCGTAGCGCTGCCCGGGCTCGATCCCGGGAAGATACGCGTGCCACACGAACGCGTCGACCTCGACGAGCTTGATGCGCTCCTCGTGGTCCTCGTCGTCGAACAGGCACAGCTCCACCGAATCGGCCACCTCGCTGAAGATGGCGAAGTTGGTCCCCTGCCCGTCGTAGGTCGCCCCCAGCGGGTACCGGTTGCCCGGCCAGACCTGCATGCTCGCTCCTGCCCTTGGCGTCCATTGCTCGCTCGGCACCGGTTTCCAACGGCGCACCCGTTGCCACAGTGTTACGTGCGTCGAAAGTTCACACGCGGGTACGCGTGAAGCTGGCTGCCTTTTGCCCTTCGGGACCAATAATGAATCGTGCCGCCCAGCCGGTCGGGATTCCGACAGGTTCCCAGGATGAATCTCACGCGAATTCAGCCGTGGCGCACGTTTGAAACGAGGGGGTACGGATCATAGTTGGGCACATGCCCCCGGGATCGGTGATGACCTTCGGCCCGCATGCCTGCGCGACGCCGACCGGATTCGAGTCCGAGTGGTTGGTCACCGACGGCCTCGGGGGGTACGCGACCGGCACGATCGCGGGCCTGCGAACGCGCCGCTACCACGCTCTTCTCGTAACGCCGGACCGGCAGGTCGCACTGGCCGCCCTCGACCCGGTGCTGAGCATCCCCGGCCGGCCCGACGCCCGCCTCGCCATCCACGAGTGGGGCTCGGGCGCGCTCGACCCGGCCGGGCATCAGTTGCTCGAATCCTTCGAGATCGTGGATTCGGTACCGCGGTGGCGCTGGCGCGTCGGCGAGTACGTGCTCGAGCGCGAGGTCGCCATGACCCGCGGGCGCAACGCCGTGGCCGTCGTGCACCGGCTCGTGGCCGCCCCGCCCGGCGCCGAGGTGACCCTGACCCTGACCGCGCTGTGCACCTGGCGGGACGCGGACTCGGAGCGGTACCGCACCGGCGAGCCCCTGGCGGTCGAGGAGCACTACCGGCTCGACGGGCCGGGCTGGAAGCCGGTCGGGGAGTGGTACCTCGACGCGTACCACCGCGAGGAGGCCGCCCGCGGCCTCAACCCGATCGAGGACCTCTACGCCGCCGGCACCTTCGCCGCGACCCTGCGCGTGGGCGAGACCCTGACCGTCACCGCCTGCTCGGGCGAGGACCGCGACGAGCCGCTGCCGGCCGGCCCGGCCGTCGTCGAGGAGGCCCGGCGCCGGGCCCGCAAGCTCGTCCGGCAGGCCGGCGCCCGCGCCGCCGCCGACAAGCTGCTGGTGCTCGCGGCCGACCAGTTCATCGTCGAGGACGGCGGCGTCCCCGCCGTCGTGGCCGGCTACCCCTGGTTCGGCCGCTACCTGCGCGACACCATGACCGCCTACGAGGGCCTGTTCCTGCACACCGGCCGGCACGCCGAGGGGCGCCGGCTGCTGCAGGCTCACGCCGGGCTGGGCGAGCGGATGCGCCGGGAGCCGCTGCGCGACGCCGACGGGCCGCTGTGGTACGTCCACGCCGTCGAGCGGCACATCGCCCGCACCGGCGACCAGGAGCTGTGCGCCGAGCTGCTGCCGGCGGTGGAGGCCGTCGTCGCCGCCTACACCAAGGGCACCCGCGACGGCGTGACGGTCGACCCGCTCGACGGCCTGCTGGCCCTCGACGCCGAGCACGCGGGCCTCACCTGGATGAACGCGAGCCTGCCGCGCGGCCCGGTGACCCCGCGGGACGGCAAGCCGGTCGAGATGAACGCCCTGTGGGCCAACGCGCTCGGCGTGATCAGCGTCATGCGCGAGCGCTGCGGGCGGGACGCCTCGGTCGTGCACGGCCGCCGGGACGCGGTGCGGGCCCAGTTCGTCAAGCGGTTCCGGGCCCCCGGCGGATGGCTCTACGACCTCGTCGACGCCGGCCCGGCGCCCTACCCCAAGGGCGGCAGCGGCGTGCACGACGACTCGGTGCTGCGCCCCAACCAGCTGCTCGCCTTCAGCCTGCCGTACGGCTTCGGCACGGACGAGCCGCACCTGCGCGACGCCGTGCTGCGGGCCATCGGGGGCGAACTGGTGACGCCGCTCGGGCTGCGGACGCATGCCCCCAGCGAGTACGGGTACGAGGGTGCCCACCGGGGCGGCGTGGTCGCCCGGGACACCGCGTACCACCAGGGAGCGGTGTGGCCGTGGTGGCTCGGGCCGTACACCGACGCGCTGTGTGCGGCCGGCCGACCGGTCGACGCGGTGCTGGGCGCCGTCGAGGGACATTTGGGCGAGTGCGGTCTCGGGTCGGTGAGCGAGATAGCGGAGGGTGACGCCCCATACCGCGCGACCGGAGCCCCGTTCTCCGCCCGCTCGGTCGCGGCGGTCCTCCACGCACGCGCGGTCATCAGGCAAAACTGCAACTTGCAGGGATCGGAAAAAACGAAATTGTCCCGCGAAGCCCGCCCCCGAACCCGGCGGAACGCGCTACGGTGACAGTCGGCGACGAGAGGTATCCGCTATGCGCGTATTGATGATCGCCTGGGAATTTCCGTCGAGTGAAGCAATAGCCGCGCGCCAGGGCCGCATCTCTGCCCTGTCCGCGGCGCTGGTCGCGGCGGGCCACGACGTCACCGTGGTCAGCCGGCACCGGCCCGGTTCTCCCGCCAACGAGACGTTCGGCGGGGTGCGGGTCGTGCGCGCCTCCGCCCTGCCTCCCTCCGACGACTCCGACCTCAGTCACACAATGGCGGTGAACCGCCTGCTGGCCGAGGCCGCGATCCGCACCGCGCCGGCCACCGGCTACGAGGTGATCCACGCCCACGACTGGCTGGTCACCCACGCCGCGGTGACCCTCAAGGAGCACTTCGGCATCCCGTTCGTGGCCACCCTCCAGACCACCGAGGCGGGGCGCCACCAGGGGTACCTCCCGGGCGAGACCAGCCGCTCGGTGCACTCCGTCGAGTGGTGGCTGGGCTCCGAGGCCTGCCGGGTGATCGTGCCGACCGAGTACCTGCGCTGGGAGGTCCAGCACCTCTTCGACGTCCCGGCCGAGCGGGTCGACGTCGTGCCCAACGGCATCGACCCGGACATCTGGACCGCCGAGCCCCGCGCCGTGCTCTCGGCCCGCCTGCGCTTCGCCGGCGAGGGCCCCCTGATCGTCTACGCCGGCCGGCTCATCGCCGAGAAGGGCGTCCAGGACCTGCTGGCCGCCATGCCCGCCATCCGCGAGCGCCACCCCGGCACCCGCGCGGTCGTGGTCGGCGACGGCGACTACCGCGGCACCCTCATCGAGGAGTCCCGGCGGCTCAAGCTGCACCGCGCGGTCTCCTTCCCGGGCACGCTCGACCAGCCCACGCTGGCCGCGGTGCTGGCCGCCGCCGACGCCTTCGTGATGCCCAGTCGCTACGAGCCCACCGGCACCGTGGCCCTGGAGGCCGCCGCCTCGGGCGCCGCGCTCGTCGTGGCCTCCACCGGCGGCCTGGCCTCGATCGTGGAGCACGGCGTGACCGGCATCCGGTTCCCGGTCGGCGAGCCCGACGGCCTCGTGGACGCGGTCGACGCGCTCCTGCAGGACCCGATGCTCGCGCAGACGCTGGCCAGGCGGGCCCGCGAGATGGTCCGCGAACGGCACTCGTGGCACGCCATCGCCGCCCGCACCGCCGCGATCTACGGCGCCGCGGTCGACGAGGCCCCGGCCTTCGAGGCCCGGCGCGAGGCCGCGGTGGTCGACAGCGGCCTGCCGGTCGTCGACGTCCCGCCGGGCAACCTGCTGTCCGACCCGCCGCAGGTCCCGGTCGGCGAGCGCCCGTCCAGCATGGTCAGGGCCGCGTCCTCGGCGGAGGCGGCGTGGCAGGCGGGCGTCGACGCGGCCCGCGCGGCGATGGCCGCCGAGGCGCCGCAGTGGAACACCCCGGTGACCGACCGCTTCGACGTGGTGATGGCCGCGGTCGAGCGCCGCTGAAGTCTTTGGATGAGCGACTACTGGCTCGGCGCGTGGGCGTCGAGCCAGTCCTGTGTGATGGGCGGCTACCGGTTCGGTTTGATGGGCGGCTACTGGCTCGGGGCGTGGGCGTCGAGCCAGTCCTGTAGCGGGCGGCAGCCGCGCAGGAACTGCTCGACGTGGGTGCGCGCCTTCGCGGTGCCCAGCCAGGGCTTCAGCGGGAACTGGTGCCACGCGATCAGGCCCTTGTGGCGCAGCAGGCGGGCGCGCGGGTGCTCCTTGTCGAAGCCGCGCGGGACCGACTTGAGCTGCTCGCGGGACGTCACCGACCAGCCGCGGGCCTCCAGGTCGGCGACGATGCCGGCCAGCTGCCCGCCGGAGACGTCGTCGGCCACGGCCTGGCGGTAGCGGGCCAGGCGGGGCGGGTCCATCATGTACGCCCCGGCGCCCGCGGCCAGGCCGCCGGCGGTCAGCTGGACGTAGCCACCCTGCTCGAAGGAGGCAGCGCAGGACGTCTTGTAGGGGGACTTGTCGGTGCTGAAGCGGACGTCGCGGTACGGCCGGAAGATCTTGGCCGGGCCGAACTCGGGCTCGAGCTCGGCCAGCAGCTCCGTCATCGGGCCGCGCACCTGCTCCTCATAGGTCGCCTTGTGCGCGGTCCAGAACGTCTTCGAGTTGTCCGCCTCCAGGCCGTCGTAGAACTCGAGGGCCTCGACCGGCCAGCCGCTGAACGCCACGAATAGGAAGCTTACGACTCCACCACGAGGCTTCGGTTGCTGCGCAGGAAGTCAGTCACCTCTTCCGGTGCCGTGTCGGGGCTGCCGGCGTCGAAGGGGGGCCGGGGGTCGTACTCGATGGCGAGCTGGATCGTCTGCGCGATCCGCTCTCCGGCTATCCGCGCGGCCAGGGTGAGGGCCAGGTCGATGCCCGCGGAGACGCCGGCGGCCGTGCCGTACTTGCCGTCGATGACCACCCGGCCGGGGGCCGGCTCGGCGCCGAAGTCCCCGAGGCGGTCCTTGACCAGCCAGTGGGTGGTGGCCCTCCGGCGCTCGAGCAGTCCGGCGGCGGCCAGGATCAGGGAGCCGGTGCAGACCGAGGTCGTCCACGTCGTGGTCCTGTCGATCTCGCGCAGCCACTCGTGGAGCCTGGTGTCCTGCGTCTGGGCCCGCACGTCGGGGCCGCCGGGGACGACGACGAGGTCGGTGCGCGAGATCTCGGCGAAGTCCGCCGTGGCCGGAAGGTTCAGCAGGCCGGTGTCCGTCGGGATCGGGCCGGGCGCGGCGGCGGCGAAGGTGATCTCGGCACCGGGCAGCCGGGACAGCACCTCGTAGGGGCCCACGATGTCGAGGGCGGTCATCCTGCGGTACAGGACCATGGTGATCTGCATTCAGAAACGCTCCCGATAGTCGGCCGGGGCGATACCCAGCTCGCGGACGAACGCGCGGCGCATGGCCTCCGGGGTTCCGTAGCCACATTCGCGGGCGACCTCTTCGATGTTGGTGGGGCCTTCTTCGAGCAGCCGCCTGGCGGCCTCGAGCCGGACCTGGTCGACGTAGCGGCCCGGTGGGGTGCCGACCTCGGCGGCGAAGGCGCGGCTGAACTGGCGGGCCGACAGGTTGGCCCGCCTGGCCAGCGCCTCGACGGACAGGTCGGCGGCGGGGTGCTCGGCGGCGTACCGCTGGATCTCCCGCAGCGGGTCCCGCGCCGCCACCTGGGCCTGGAGCTGGGCGCTGAACTGACGCTGGCCGCCCGGGCGGCGCAGGAACATGACCAGGTGGCGGGCGATGGTGAGGGCCACGTCGCGGCCGCAGTCCTCTTCGACCAGGGCGAGGGCCAGGTCGATGCCGGCCGTGACGCCGGCCGAGGTGGCGACGTTGCCGTCGCGGACGTAGATGGGGTCGGGCTCGACGGTGACGGCGGGGTAGCGGTGGGCTAGGTTCCGGCAGTGGTTCCAGTGGGTGGTGGCGCGGCGGCCGTCCAGGAGGCCGGCCTCGGCGAGCAGGAACGCGCCCGTGCACACCGACATGAGCCGCTCGGCCTTGGGGCCGTGCGTTCGCAGCCAGCCGACCAGGCGGTGGTCGGTGGTCTTGGTGCCGGCTCCGCCGGGGACGATGACGAGGTCTTCAGTATCCGATTTTTCGGATAATTCGACGTCTGGGGCGATTCGCAGGCCGCTGGATGTGCGGATCGGGCGGCCTTCGATGCTGCCGGTCCGGACGTCGTATCGGCCGGCGCCGGTGAAGACCTCGAGGGGGCCCGTGATGTCGAGGCTCTGCGCCCCGTCGAAGACCACGATCAGCACCCGTTTCATGGGTTTGATCGTGGCGGGCCCGGTGGGGTGTCAGCAACGACGTGCTTCCCACCTTTTCGGCCATGCCGCTGTTTTTGTCGTACCCCTGTTCTAAGTTAACGGCATGGGTCTCTTCGCTCGGTGGTGGCGGCGCCGGTGTTCAGCCGGTCCGGCTTCAGCTGGCCCGGCTTCAGCTGGCCCGGCTTCAGCTGGCCCGGCTTCAGCTGGCCCGGCTTCAGCTGGCCCGGCTTCAGCTGGCCCGGCTTCAGCTGGCCCGGCTTCAGCTGGCCCGGCTTCAGCCGGCCCGGCGGCGCGCGCGGCGCATGGCCAGCTCGTCGCCGCCGGCGAAGGCGTCGTCCGAGCCGCTGGTGCCGGTGGCCGGCGGTGCGGGCACTTCCTCGCCCGTGGTCGCCGCCTCGGCGGGCAGGTGCGACAGCGTGCCCTCGATCTCCTTGAAGGCCCCGGAGATCGCAATGCCGAAGACGCCCTGGCCGCCCTGCAGCAGGTCGACGACCTCCTCGGGGGACCGGCACTCGTAGACGGTGGTCCCGTCGGAGATGAGCGTGATCCCGGCCAGGTCCCCGACCCCGCGCGACCGCAGGGTGTCGATCGCCTTGCGGATGTTCTGCAACGAGACCCCGGCGTCGAGCAGCCGCTTGACGACCTTGAGCACGACGATGTCGCGGAAGGAGTAGAGCCGCTGGCTACCCGACCCGGTGGCGTCCCGGACGGACGGCACGACGAGCCCGGTGCGGGCCCAGTAGTCGAGCTGCCGGTAGCTGATCCCGGCGGCGTGGCAGGCGGTAGGCCCGCGGTATCCGACGTCGTCCGCCCCGGCGAGCGCGGCGCTGAGGAACGTCCCCGCGCTCGGCGCACCGGCGTGCGGGTCGGTCGCGTGCTTCGCATCGGCGGAGTCGCCCGCGCCCCACCCCGCGCCGCCATCGGCGACCGCGGCGTCCGGGTACGCGCCACGGTTCGAGGACATCACCTGGGCGTGCTCAGGGGTATGACCGGGCTTCCCGGGATCGGGCGGCTGTTGCATTGCGACCCACCTCCAGCGTCAACACCAGCAACCCTATAGCGCACCTTGAGGGTCGGCGTGGAGGTAACGCCGCGACACGCCGCGCGTCAGTGCGCGAATGCTGCGCGCGCCGATCCGCGGCGGAAGTTCACCGTCGCCGGCGACGCCTGACGGTGCGGATGACCTACACCCTGACGCTACCCGGACCTGCGCCCGGACGTGCGCATTCGTGCCACGGCCACCGTGTGAACCCGCCCCGCCCAAGCGGGTGATCCCTCCGCAACCCCGCCGTCACCCACCCTGTGCGCCCCCGCGCCCCGGCGGTGCGTCCCGGCGCCGCTGCGTCCCTGCGTTCCCGAGGGTCCTGCGTTCCCGAGGGTCCTGCGTCCCTGCGGCCTGGGGAGTGCGCGTTGCTACGTCCCGGGGGCGGTGCTGCGTCCCGGGGGCGCTGCGTGCTCCTGCTAGTCGGTGAGCTCGCGGCGGCTGTGGCCCCTGGGGTCCCTGTGTCTCGCGGAGCGCGTTGCGTCCGAGCGCCGTCCATCCACACCTGCAGCTCGCGCTGTGCCCGCCGCCCACTTCCGGCGCGCGTCGTGCCTGCGGGCCGATCGTGTCGCGCCCGAATCCTCCAGATGGCCATTCGGCGCACCCTGGGATCGCGTTGCGCCCCGAATCCCTCGAAAGGGTGACCACGCGGCACACGGCCATACGGCCATCTGGGGTTGGGGAGTTCCCTCAGCGTCGGCGAGTCGTGGCCGTCAGGGCCGACCGCCGGGCCCGTGGTGTGGGTCCGGCGGGGGAGCCGGGGTTGGTCAGCCGGCGAAGTCCTCCGGGCGAACCTGCTCCAGGAACTCGCGGAACTTCTCGACCTCGTCCTCCTGCTCGTCCGGGATGACGATGGCAGCCTCGGTCAGGACCTGGTCGGCGCAGCGGATGGGGGCGCCCACGCGCAGAGCCAGGGCGATCGAGTCGCTCGGGCGGGCCGAGACTCGGACGTTGTCGCCGATGACCAGTTCGGCGTAGAAGATGTTGTCGCGCATCTCCACGATCTCCACGGCGTGCAGGGGGGCCTTGAGGGCCGCCAGCATGTCGCGCATCAGGTCGTGGGTCAGGGGTCGGGCCGGCTTGACGCCCTGCTGCTCGTAGGCGATCGCGGTGGCCTCTACCGCGCCGATCCAGATCGGCAGGTAGCGGTCGCCGTCGACCTCCTTGAGCAACACGATGGGCTGATTGGTTGGCAGCTCCACGCGAACACCGACCACATTCAGCTCTCGCACTGCCGCCTCCGTGTCGACTTGCCTCTCCCTGCACGTTACACGGACTCCCATGGAGTCGTGCCACTCGCGACGCCGCTGTCGTGTGGGCAGTGGCGAAGATCGCCCGGAAAAAGGGCGGCGAAAAGCCCGAGCGGGCGGCTATTTACCCAGGATCTCCCGCAGGCCGGCGCGGACGAGGGCGGCGTGGACGCGCTGGGTCAGGGCGGCCAGCTCGTGGACCGTGTCGGCGGCCCGGGCGCGTCCGGCGGGGCCGGGCTGCCTGGTCAGCGGGGTGACGAGCTGGCTGAAGAGGCCGATGTCCCGGTCGGCGGAGGCCCGGTACGCGCGCAGGTGCCTCGGCTCGACGCCGAACTCGGCCAGGCGGGCGGCGGCGGTGGCGACCTCCAGCGCGTCGGCGTCGTAGCCGGCCCCGGGGCGGGGCTTGAGCAGGCCGTGGTCCTCCAGCGCCGCCAGGGCCTTCTCCGTGAGCCCCGTCTTGTTCAACAACTCGTCGCGGGTGAGGCGGACCTCGGACGGGGCTTCCTGCGGTACGACGTCGGAAACCTCGGTCAGCGGCTCACGCATGGTGGCCAGGTGCTCGCGGATGACGCGCAGCGGCAGGTACTGGTCGCGCTGTGCGGTCAGGACGTACCGCAGGCGGGCGACGTCGGTCCAGGTGTACTTCCGGTAGCCGGCCGGGGTGCGGCGCGGCTCGACCAGCCCTTCGGTCTCCAGGAAGCGCAGCTTGGAGATGGTGACATCGGGGAACTCGCCGCGCAGGTGCGCGAGCACCTCGCCAATGCTCATGAGACGCTCGCCCCGGGTGAGCTCGTCACCCGGGGTGGCAGAATTCCAGGCGGCCGCCGACGCCGTCATGGCCTCAGCTCTCGTCGGGGCGCGGTCCTGCCACGAAGACGAGGCGGAACTTGCCGATCTGGACCTCGTCGCCGTTGCTCAGGGTAGCCGCCTCGACACGCTCGCGGTTGACGTACGTGCCGTTGAGGCTGCCGACATCGCGGACGGTGAACGTGCCGCCCTCCCGGTGGAACTCGGCATGGCGGCGGGAGACCGTCACGTCGTCCAGGAAGATGTCGCTGTCGGGGTGCCGTCCGCTCGTGGTCACGTCGTGGTCGAGCAGGAACCTGGCGCCGGCGTTCGGGCCGCGGCGCACCGCGAGCAGGGCCGTGCCCGGCGGCAGGGAACCCGACATGCGCGTGGGCACCATGTCGGTGTTGTCCGGCCCCTCGATGGCATCCTCAATGGCGCCGAGGTTCAGCGTGGACGTGACGTCGAGTGGGGGAAACTCGTCGTCTGGGCGCGTCATCGAACCACCTCACGGTCGTGTGTCGGTGTCGCCCGGATGCGTCGGAGTGCCCGGCGCGCATACGGTTGACTGAGGGAGCCTAGTCACGCGCGAAATATCGGGTCAACCGGACGCGCGGCAAGGGAACGGGCAGATATGCGAATCGCTCAGCCGGCGGTCAGTTCGCCGTAGGCTTTCGCGTCGAGCAGGGCATCGACCGCGGCCGGATCGGCGGCCTTGAGTTCGACCAGCCAGCCCTCGCCGTACGGGTCCGAGTTGATCAGCTCGGGCGCGCCCTCGAGGGCCGGGTTGACCGCGACCACCTCGCCGGCGACCGGCGCGTAGATCTCCGAGACGCTCTTGGTCGACTCGACCTCGCCGAGCGCGTCGCCGGCCTGGAAGGTGGCGCCCGCCTCCGGCAGCTGCACGAAGACGATGTCGCCCAGGGAGTCCTGCGCGAAGTGCGTGATGCCGACCCGGAAGCTGTCCGCCCCGGATGGGGCCAGCCACTCGTGTTCGGCGGTGTACCGCAGATCCTCGGGAATCACGTCGCGTCCTTCTGGGTCTCAGCTGGGCTTGGCGTACTGCAACGCACTGGCAGTGTGCAACGCGGTGACGTGCACGGGATCCGCTTCGCGCACGGAAACCGTACCGCCGTGCTGGCGAACGCTGTCCACGACCCCTCCCGGGATGTTCAGCGCCGTTCGCATGGTGTCCGGTCCTCCGATGACCGTGATCGTATACGGCGCGGCGAGCGTCGTCCCGTCGACCACGAGCCGGCCCCCTTCGGGGGCGTCCACGAAGTACGTCGAGGCGACGATCCGCACCGCCGGGCCGCCGGCCCCCGAGATCTGCATCGCCTCGGCCCCGGCCCCACGCAGCTCCTCGATGGCGTCGAGGACCGTTTCGGACTTTATCGGGTCGCCGCCCGGCATGAGGTCGATCCGCAGGCCCGGCCCCTCGGCCTGGAGCGTGCCGGCGAGAATGCCCAGCTCGTCGGCGCGCTTGCGGGCGTCGGCGAGCGCCGCGTCGCGACCCTGCGCGCCCGAGTCGAGCTGCCGCTGGGTGTCCTCCAGGTCGCTGATCTCGCCGCGCAGCCGCTCCTGCTGGGCGTCGAGGTCCGAGAGGATCCGCACGAGGTCCTCGGGGCGGGCCGAGGACAGCTCGGCGTCGGACCCACCCGCCTTGAACTGCACCGCCACCGCGAAGCCCAGCAGCCCGACGAGCAGCGCGATGACCAGGTTGGCCGGCTTCCTCATCGCGGTCACGCCCGGAACAGGTGCCGTCGGATCGCCGCCACGTTGCCGAAGATCCGCACGCCGAGCACGACGACGACGCCTGTGGACAGCTGGCCGCCGACGCCGAGCTTGTCGCCGAGGTACACGATCAGGGCCGCCACCAGGACGTTGGACACGAACGACACGACGAACTGCTTGTCGTCGAAGATGCCGTCGAGCTTGGCCCGGACCCCGCCGAAGACCGCGTCCAGCGCCGCGACGACGGCGATCGGCAGGTACGGCTGCAGCCCGAGCGGCACCGTCGGCTCGAGGAAGATGCCGGCTGCAGCCCCGATGACCAGGGCGATCACGGCAATCATCGCGTGGGACCTCCAGAGGGAGTCGGCGAGGGAGTTCTCGCATACTTCAGCGGCGGCTCGGCGGCGGCGGCGAGGGTCAGGTTCGTGCGCTTCCTCACGCTGAACTGCATGCGGTACTCCTCGACGTACCTCTTGAAGCGCTTGGCGGTCGAGGAGCCGTTGAACCTGTCATTGATGTCGGGCGGCCCGATCGCGGTGACCTCGTAGGGGCTGGTCACCGGCTTGAAGTCGACGAGGATCACGCCACCCGCGGCCCGGATCGTGCTGGTCGCGGTGAGCCGCTGGCCGTTGACCGCGACCGCCTCGGCGCCCTCCTGCCACAGCCCGTTGGCGACGTCCTGCAGGTCGCGGTCCAGCACCAGGCCCAGGTTCTCGTCCTGGGTCTTGCCGGTCACCGGGTCGACCTGCGGCGGGGCGTCGACCAGCCGGACCGAGACCCCGTCGCCGGTGACCTTGGCGGTGCCGGTGCCGGCCGCCAGGTTGCGCAGCCGGGTCGCGCTGTCGCCGTCGGCGAGCGCCTCGTCGCGGGCCTGGTCGACCTGGGCCCGCAGATCGGCCGCGCGCCGCTGCAGGTCGTCGGAGGTGCGCTGGCGGGAGCGCACGTCGGCCACGAGGTCGTCGCGGGCCTTCGTGGTGCTCGGGGCGGCCGCCACCACCTGGTGGTAGGCGACGGCGAGCAGGAAGCCGATGGCGAGCATCGCGACGGCGGTGAGCCATCTGCCGTACTTCGGCGGCGGCGAGTCCCCGCGGCGCGCCGCGGCGGCCGCGTAGCCGGGATCGAGCGGATTGCGGAACAGCTCGCCCAGCAGGTCGTCGCGGCGCGGGGCGCTCACGGCGCGCCGGCCGCCGCGGCCCGTCCTGCGCGCACGTGCACGGCCGCCTGGATGAAGTAGAAGACCGCGGCGACCCAGTACAGCACGATGCCCCACCAGAGCAGCGCCCAGCCGCTCGGGTGCGCCCACGGCCGGGCCGAGTCGCTCAGGTGCGCGAGCAGCATCATCGGGAAGCCCATGAGCAGGATCGCGGTGGCGGTCTTGCCGACGTAGTGCACCGGCGGCGGGCCGTGGCCGAGGATCCGCAGCACGACCAGGCACAGCACCATGACGGCCTCGCGGGCCAGCAACGCGATCGTGAACCACCAGGGCACGACGTCCTTGAACGTCAGCGCGAAGAGGGTGGCCAGGATGTACAGCCGGTCGGCGAGCGGGTCGAGCAGCTCGCCCAGCCGGCTGACCTGCTTGAGCCGCCGCGCGGCGAACCCGTCCACCCAGTCGCTGAGCCCGCCGATCGCGAGCACGGCGACCGCCCAGCCGGTGGCGTCGGTGGCGAGGAAGAGGTACAGGAACAATGGCACGCCGAGCAGGCGCATGAAGCTGATGAGATTCGGGACGGTGAGCACCGGCCCGAGACCCTGCCGGTCTGCCACGCGGGGAATGCTAACAGCCCGCACGGGTGACGAGGTGGAGGCGCAGCGGCCCGAGACGGTAGCGTCCGGCGCCATGAGGCGGACGCTTGCGGTTTTGGCCGTTTTGGTACTGCAAGGGTGCTCCCATTCCGCCGCGAAGCCCCCGGCCACGCCGCCTTCGGCGGAGTCGTCGGCGCTCCCGGCGGCCGACGGCGGGCTGGCCGCGGCCCCGGCGGGCTCGGCCTCGCCCACCGCCGCCGACCCGTGCACGATCTTCCCGGCCGACAACGTCTGGCACGCGGACATCTCCAAGCTGCCCGTGCACCGCGACTCGGCGGCCTGGGTGGCCGGCATCGGCGCCGCCGCCCACGCCCACCCGGACTTCGGCGCCGGCCTCATCGACGGGGCGCCCTTCGGCATCCCGGTCACCGCCGTCCCGGCCGGCCAGGCCAAGGTGAAGGTCACGTTCGGCTACGCGGGGGAGAGTGACCCCGGGCCGTACCCGATCCCGAAGAACGCCCGCATCGAGGGCGGCCCCAACGCCGGCGGCGACCGCCACGTGATCATCCAGGACTCCGCGGCCTGCAAGGCGTACGAGCTGTTCGACGCCCACCCCAACGCGGACGGCTCCTGGAAGGCCGGCTCGGGCGCGGTGTACGACCTGCGCGGCAACGCGCTGCGCAAGGCCGGCTGGACCTCCGCCGACGCCGCCGGCCTGCCCATCCTGCCCGGTCTGGCCCGCGCCGACGAGGCCGCGGCGGGCAGGATTGACCACGCGATCCGCTTCACCGCCCCGAAGACCCGCAAGTCGTACGTCTGGCCGGCCCGCCACGCCGCGTCCGACTCGACGGATGCCTCCTTGCCGCCGATGGGCGCGCGGTTCCGGCTGAAGTCCTCGGTGGACATCTCGAAGTTCCCGCCGCAGGCCCGGGCGGTCGCACAGGCCCTGAAGACCTACGGCGCCATCCTGGCGGACAACGGCTCGCCCTGGTACTTCTCCGGGACCCAGGACGACAAGTGGAGCAACGACCAGCTGAACTCGCTGAAGTCGTTGAAGGGTTCCGACTTCGAGGCGGTCGACTCCTCCCTGCTCATGATCGACCCGAACTCGGCCCGCTGCCGCCCGTGACCCGTTCATGAAGCAGGGCGATCGTGAAGTCGGCGCCCTGCGGGTGGTACCCGTGGTCCAGGACCCACCTCGGCGTGACCGCGGCGGCGAAGCGGGCCAGCGTCGACGGGTCGGCGTAGAGCTCGTCGGCGGCCTTGGCGTGTTCGGAGCGCTCGGCGCTGAGGAAGTTGGCGGCGACGGCCCGGGAAGAAATGTCGTACGCCTGTTCTAAAATCTGGAGGTAGTAGAGGGGGTCGGACGGGTCCTCGAACTGGAAGATGCCGCTGGCGAAGACGTAGTCGTAGGTGCCCTCGGGGGCTCGGCCCTCCGGGAGCAGCGAGACGTCGGGGGCGCCGCGGGAGCTGGCCAGCTCGACCATTCGGGGGTCCAGGTCGACGCCGGTGTACTGCAGGGGGAGGTTCGTATCGCGCAGGAAGAAGTAGAGGTCGGCGGGGCCGCAGCCCCAGTCCAGGACGGAGCCGCCCCGGTAGCCGGAGGTGCGCAGCAGGGCCTCGAAGCGGACGCGCTGGAGGTCGGCGCTGCCCCAGCCGGCGATCCGCCAGGCGCGGCCGGCTCCGCCTGAGTCGGCGGTCGGCGGGACCGTCGCTTCGGGCGGGGCGGCGGCCTCGTCCGGTGGGGCGGTGGCTTCGTCCGGCGGGGCAGTGGCTTCGTCCGGTGGGGCGGTGGCTTCGTCCAGTGGGGCGGCGGCGAACAGGGCGGTGTGGAAGGCGGCGATGGCCTCGTAGCGGGAGGGGTGGTCGGCGGTCATACGGCGGCCTCCGTCCAGGCTCGGGCGAGGATCTCGTCGACGGTCTCGCGGGGGGACTGGGTCGACGTGTCCAACCAGAGGCCGATCCGCGGGGTTTCGGTGCGCAGGGAAGTGTCCAAGGCGTTCACGGTCCAGGTCGAGTAGGCGGTCTTCCCGCGCGCCGCCTCCCGGGCTGCGACCGCGGACGGGGAGGGGGCGAGGACCACGGTCAGAAGGGGGCGGTTGCGGATCGAGGCGATGGTTTCGGGCAGATACGGGCCGAGGATGACGTCCTGGGCGACCACCGTGAAGCCGGACTCGAAGTAGGCGTCGGCCGTCTGGGCGGTCAGGCGGTGCCGGAGCCGGAGCTGGGCGACGGCCTCGTCCGACGGCGGCGGGGTCATGTCGGCGCGGCCGTTCACCACCATGCGTCGGAACGCGTCGCCGCGGAGGTGGACGGACCTGGGCAGGCGCTCCGCCAGGGCCTGGGCGACCGTCGACTTGCCGGCCGCCTGGATGCCAGTGATGAGGACGATCGCGGGGACTTCGCCGAGCATGGTCAGCCTCCGTGACGGGTGCGGGCCCGGGTGGCGGGCATGGTCACCCTGGTGCCGGGTCTGGCTACCCGGTCGCAGGGCGTTACCCGGCTGCCGGGCGCGGCTATCCGGCGGCTGGGCACAGCTGGCCGGGTGCCGGGTGTGGCTAGGCGGGTGCTGGGCACGGTTATCGGCCCAGCCGGGTGCGGATCAGCAGGGCGTTCAGGGCTTCCGTTGCCGAGGGGGCCGGGGGGAGCTTCGAGGCGTCCCGGGCGGCCTCCAGGGTGGCGGTCAGCCGCTCCACGTCGGCGGACAAGGTGCCGGCGGGCACCAGGTCCGGGGTCAGGCGGTCGTGCTCGCCGGACTTCTTGGCCTCGATCAGGGCGGGGACGTACGGGAGGGTGTTGAGCACGCGCAGGTCGGCCTCCACCTCGCCGGTGCGCATCAGGTGGATGCCGGTGTGCAGGACCCGGAGCGTGTAGAGGGCTGGCTTCAGCTCACCCGTCTGCTGGTACAGCTGCCACTGGCCGGCGGCGAAGCCCAGGTAGTGGCGGGCGTGCTCCGGGGTCAGGCAGGCGGGGGCTAGGGACTTCAGCTCCTCGTGCAGGGCAGAGGTGCGCACCACCAGGGGAGACAGGAGCTGCTCCAGGACGTAGCCGTTGGGCTTGAGCAGCAGGCGCACGAACTTGGCCAGCTCCTGGCTGACGACGTCGAGTTCCATGCCCTCGCGCACGCCGCCGGACTGGACCGTCTCCGGGCCCACGGTCAGGCCCACGACCTCGTCCAGCGGGAGGATGTGGCACGCGCGCAGGTCCAGGTCGGAGTCGACGGAGGCGAAGCCGTACAGGTGGGCGCCGCTCACCGTGGCGAACACCAGCGGGTAGGGGTGGGGGTCGGCGACCTCGCCCGCCCAGGCCGGGATGTCCGCCCGGAGCGGGGGCGGTGCCGGCGTGGGGGCCGGCGCGTGCGTTGCGGGCGTGGGGGCCGGCGCGTGCGTTGCGGGCGTGGGGGCCGGCGCGTGCGTTGCGGGCGACGACGAGCGGAGGTCCATCAGGAAGCGCTCGACGGCGCCGCGGTCGGGCTCGTCCGGGAGCCGGGTCTCGGACTCGGCGCGCTCCAGGTCGGCCGACAGCGACGCGGCCAGGGACTGGAACTCGTCCCACGACAGGTCGCCCCGGCGGATGGCGAGGAGCTCGTCGCGGTGGGTGGAGACGTCGACCAGGACCTCGCCGGTGCGCAGGACGTGGGCGCCGGCGCGCAGCAGGCGGGCCATGTGCATCGCCTGCTTCCAGCGGATCTCGCCGGTCTTGGCGCGGGTCGAGGTGAGCTTGGCCAGCTGGTCGCGGGCGTAGTCGCCGTAGGTGCGGGCGGCGCGGCGGGACAGGAACGCGGGACGCAGGTCCAGCAGGGCCCGGCCGGCGTCGGTCAGGCGCTCGACCAGCGGCGAGGAGAGGCACTCCCAGACGGTGGGGTTGGC
This sequence comes from Dactylosporangium salmoneum, assembly GCF_039532525.1. NCBI lineage: Bacteria > Bacillati > Actinomycetota > Actinomycetes > Micromonosporales > Micromonosporaceae > Dactylosporangium > Dactylosporangium salmoneum. The sequence goes on along the minus strand of NZ_BAAARV010000023.1, from coordinate 174,403 downwards.
GGCCAGGGCGAGCGTGCAGGCCCGCTCGACCTCCCACGAGAACTCCTCCGGCCGCGGGCCCTCGACGTGCGTCGGGGGCTTGTCCAGGCGCCAGAACTCCGGCGTGGGCGCCTGGAAGACGCCGCGGCGGTCCGTGTCGGACGCCGGGCCGGCCAGGCCGTAGGCGCGAGAGCCGACGATCGCTGTGTAAATGGTGTGTGACGCCACGATGGTCAAGTCCTGCACAGGAGGTAGGGTAGGCAAGCCGGCAATACCCGCGCGGGAGAGATCGCCATCGGCAATACGGCGACGCCGAAGGGGCAAATCCTCCCCGGAACCTCTCAGGCAGAAGGACCGCGACGGGTTGGCACCTCTGGAGTCTGCGACAGAGGGGGAGGAGCGCACATACGCCCCTGTCCCCGGACATCCAGAGAGTGTGGCTATGACCAGTTTCGCCGCGCGGCACATCGGCCCTTCCGCCGACGAGCAGGCCCGCATGCTCAAGACCGTCGGGTACGAGTCGGTCGAGGACCTGATGACCGCCGCCATCCCCGGCTCGATCCGCTGGCACGAGGCGCTCGAGCTGCCGCCCGCCGCTTCGGAGGCCGAGGTGCTGGCCGAGCTGCGCGGGCTGGCCGCGGCGAACCGGACGCTGGTGTCGATGATCGGCCTCGGGTACTACGGCACGCACACGCCGCCGGTGATCCTGCGCAACGTGCTCGAGGACCCGTCGTGGTACACCGCGTACACGCCGTACCAGCCGGAGATCTCCCAGGGCCGGCTCGAGGCGCTGCTGAACTTCCAGACCGTCGTGGCCGACCTGACCGGGCTGCCGGTCGCCGGGGCGTCGCTGCTGGACGAGGCCACCGCGGCGGCCGAGGCGATGACGCTCGCCCGGCGCTCCTCGAAGGTCAAGTCCGAGGTGTACGTCGTGGACGCCGACGTGCTGCCGCAGACCCTCGCCGTGATCCAGACCCGGGCAGAGCCGCTCGGCATCGAGGTGCGCGTGCTCGACCTGGCCGTGGAGGAGCTGCCGGAGGCGTTCTTCGGGCTGCACCTGCAGTACCCGGGGGCCTCGGGCGCGGTCCGCGACCACGAGGCGCTGGTCGCGCAGGCCCACGAGCGGGGCGCGATCGTCACCGTGGCGGCCGACCTGCTGGCGCTGTGCGTGCTGCGCGAGCCCGGCGCGATCGGGGCCGACGTCGCCGTCGGCAGCGCCCAGCGCTTCGGCGTGCCGATGGGCTTCGGCGGGCCGCACGCCGGGTACATCTCGGTCCGCCAGGGCCTCGAGCGCACCCTGCCCGGGCGGCTCGTCGGCGTGTCCAAGGACGCCGGCGGCGCGCCCGCCTACCGGCTCGCGCTGCAGACCCGCGAGCAGCACATCCGGCGGGAGAAGGCGACCAGCAACATCTGCACCGCGCAGGTGCTGCTCGCCGTGACCGCGAGCATGTACGCGGTCTACCACGGGCCGGACGGGCTGCGCGCGATCGCCGCCCGCACCCACGACATGGCCGTCCGGCTCGCCGCCGGCCTGCGCGCGGGCGGGGTCGGCACCGAGCACCAGGCGTTCTTCGACACCGTGACCGCGGTCGTGCCGGGGCAGGCCGGGCAGGTCGTCGAGGCGGCGGCCGAGCGCGGGGTGAACCTGCGCCGCATCGACGCCGACCGGGTCGGCATCGCCTGCGACGAGACCACCACCTACAGCCACCTGCGCGACGTGCTGGCCGCGTTCGGGCTGGCCCACGTCGACGTGACCGCGCTGGACACGACCGGCGGGGTGCCGGCCGAGCTGCGGCGGGCGTCGGAGTACCTGACCCACCCGGTGTTCTCGAGCCACCGGTCGGAGACGGCGATGCTGCGGTACCTCCGCAAGCTCTCCGACAAGGACTACGCGCTCGACCGGGGCATGATCCCGCTCGGCTCCTGCACGATGAAGCTCAACGCCACCACCGAGATGGAGCCGATCACCTGGCCCGAGTTCGCGAACATGCACCCGTTCGCGCCGGCGTCGCAGACCTCGGGGTACCTCCGCCTGATCGGCGACCTCGAGCGCTGGCTGGCCGAGGTGACCGGCTACGACGCCGTCAGCCTGCAGCCCAACGCGGGATCGCAGGGCGAGCTGGCCGGGCTGCTGGCCATCCGGGCGTACCACCTGGCCCGCGGCGACGCGGTCCGGGACATGTGCCTCATCCCGTCGAGCGCGCACGGCACCAACGCGGCCAGCGCCGTCATGGCCGGCATGCGGGTCGCGGTGGTGGCCTGCGACGAGCTCGGCAACGTCGACCTGGCCGACCTGGACAAGAAGATCGAGCAGCACCGCGAGCGGCTGGCGGCGATCATGGTGACGTACCCGTCGACGCACGGCGTCTACGAGACCGCCATCGCCGACCTGTGCGCGAAGGTGCACGAGGCCGGCGGGCAGGTGTACGTCGACGGCGCCAACCTCAACGCGCTGCTCGGCTACGCCAAGCCCGGCAAGTTCGGCGCCGACGTGTCACACCTGAACCTGCACAAGACCTTCTGCATCCCGCACGGCGGCGGCGGGCCCGGCGTGGGGCCGGTGGCGGTGCGCGCGCACCTGGCGAAGTACCTGCCCTCGCACCCGTTCCTGGACGCCGAGGCGCCCGTCGGCCCGGTGTCGGCGGCCCCGTTCGGCTCGGCCGGCATCCTGCCGATCCCGTGGGCGTACCTGCGGCTCATGGGCCCCGACGGGCTGAGCAAGGCGACGGCGACGGCGGTGCTGGCGGCCAACTACGTCGCGGCCCGGCTGCGCGAGCACTACCCGGTGCTCTACAGCGGCGCCGAGCACCTGGTCGCGCACGAGTGCATCCTCGACCTGCGCGGGATCACCAAGGCCAGCGGCGTGACGGTGGCGGATGTGGCCAAGCGGCTGATCGACTACGGCTTCCACGCCCCGACGATGTCGTTCCCGGTGGCCGGCACGCTCATGGTGGAGCCGACCGAGAGCGAGGACCTGGGCGAGCTGGACCGCTTCTGCGACGCGATGATCGCGATCAAGGGGGAGATCGACCGGGTGGCGGCGGGCGAGTGGCCCGCCGGCGACAACCCGCTCGCGAACGCGCCGCACACCGCGGCCGTCGTGTCGGCCGACGAGTGGGAGCACGCCTACCCACGGTCGGTGGCGGCGTACCCGAGCGCGGCCGCCCGCGAGGCGAAGTACTGGCCGCCGGTGCGCAGGATCGACGACAGCTACGGCGACCGGAACCTCGTCTGCGCGTGCCCGCCGGCCTCTGCGTACGAAGAGTGACGGCGGGGTAGCTACAGAACGTTACGGCTAGGCCGCGCCAACCAGGCTGTGCGGGGCCGGACCGCGATGCGGCGCAATCACGCTGCAATCGGGCAGAAGCTCACCGGTGTCCTCAAAGACGATCACACCGTTGCACAGCAGGCTCCACCCTTGCTCGGGGTGGCTCGCCGAGATCCGCGCGGCCTCGTGGTCGACGTCGTCGGCGCTGGGACAGGGGGGCTGGTGCTGGCAGAGCATCGGGGGTCTCCGATTTGAGAGGTTCAGTTGAGGCCTGTGTGGTTCTTCACATGACCAGTGATGCACGCTACTACGGCCAACGACACTATTCCGAACATGTGACGACACAACTTGGGGATAATCCACCCTTCGTATGAGCACACTAGGGCCGGTTGTCGGGTACGAGCCCGGGACTGTGGATCTTCACTCTCCCGGGTTACCCGCCGCGTGCCGGGGGCGAATTTGGGAGCGCTCCCGGCTCGAATGGTACGCCCGCGGCGGTGGAGACCCACTTCAATTACTTTCCGATTTCGCGGCGTCGCACGGCGTACCCCTGGAGGACATTTCGGGGTCACCCAGTGTTATTGGTTCGTCGACGTGTGGCATCGCAGTTCTGCTTTCCCCACCCTCCGTGATCCCCTCGCCGGCCCCTGCCGTCCCCGACCTCGTGGCCATCGCGTTCGAACATGCCCCGGGACACCGCCCCTCGCGCATCCCCGGCCCCGGGTTCACTGTCGGAAACTGGACACCGAGCTGGAGGCCGTCCGAGCACGCCGCGGCGGTCGAGGAGGTGCGCTCGGCGATCTCCCGCGGCGACGTGTACGTCGTGAACCTCGTCGGTCACACCAGCGCACCGTTCGCCGGCGACCCGGCGCCCGCCCTCGCCCGCGTGGCCGCCCTGCCCGGCGCCCGCTACGGCGGCGTCCTGCGCGGCGAGGCCTGGTGGCTGGCCACCGCCTCCCCGGAGACCCTCGTGGAAGTTTCCGGCGGCCGGGCCGTCACCCGCCCGATCAAGGGCACCCGCCCCGCCACCGCGGCCGGCCGCGCCGACCTGCTCGGCTCGGCCAAGGAGCGGGCCGAGCACGTGATGATCGTCGACCTGGAGCGCAACGACCTCGCCCGGGTCGCCGCCGTCGGCTCGGTGCAGGTCGAGGAGCTCTTCGCCATCCGCCGCTGGTCCGGCCTGTGGCAGGCCGAGTCCACGGTGAGCGCCCGCCTCGCGCCCGGCGTCGGCCTGGCCGACCTGCTCCGCGCCGTCTGGCCGGGCGGCTCGGTCACCGGCGCCCCGAAGCTCGCCGCCATCGACATCGTCGCCCGGCTGGAGCCGGTGGGCCGCGGGCCGAGCATGGGCGCCTGCGGCTGGATCGGCCACGACCGCGACGGCCGCCTGACGATCGACCTGGGCCTGACGATCCGTACGGCGGCCATTGCCGACGGCCGCGTCCACCTCTGGGCCGGGGGCGGCATCGTGTGGGACAGCGACCCTGTGGCGGAGGTCGCCGAGGCCGCCGCCAAGACCGCCCCGATCAAGGCCGCCCTGCGCGGCTAGCTTCCTTCGCGGTGCTGCCTTGCGGTTGGTGCCCGGCCGTCGGCCTTGCGGTCCGCGACGGGGGCCAAGGCGCCGCCGGTCCTCGGCGCGTCGGTGCCCGCCCCGCACCCAGAATTGCGCGGGGCGGCGTGACGAACTCCTCCTGTGTCCGCGCGGCCGATGCGATGCGCCCGATTCGGGCAGGTTCGGCGAAATGCATCAGCTCGTGCGCGCCGCGGCGGAGAACCTGTGTCCGCGCGGCCGATGCGATGCGCCCGATTCGGGCAGGTTCGGTGAAATGCATCAGCTCGTGCGCGCCGCGGCGGAGAACCTGTGTCCGCGCGGCCGATGCGATGCGCCCGATTCGGGCAGGTTCGGTGAAATGCATCGGCTCGTACGCGCCGCGGCGGAGAATAGGCACACGTAGGGGGATTTGCGCGAAAAATCCCGATGCCTGGCGGCATCAGGATTTTTCGGATATTTACCCGGCCGGGGTATAAGTCCGATAAGTCGTGGCGCGCCAGCGCCCGACTTATCGTTTTTGAGCCCATTCAGTGGTAATCGCGGCGCAGCATGATCTGAAAGGCGTGCTTCGAGGGCTCCGGCTCCTCGTCGAACGAGGCGAAGAGCGTGCACGACAGCGGCGCGTCCGGCGTCGTGATGCGGTGCGCGGTCACGTGCGGCGAGTCCCAGTGCACGCGGGGCAGGTTCTGGCTCGGCCCGAAGCAGGCGTCCAGGTCCGCCCGGGTCAGGGCCGGCTCGGCGAAGCGGATCTCGACCGAGGCCAGGCCGGCGCGATCGTTCATGTTGAGCCGCAGCCAGGCGGTGCCGGGCGGGCTGGGCTGGACGAACAGCCGGCCGAAGTCGTCCTGGGTCGGGGCCGGCAGGCCGAGCAGGGCGGCGACCTCGGCCGCGTGCTCGGTGGTGACCCCGCAGACGCGGCGGGCCCAGGTGAACAGCAGGTCCGTGGTCACCGGGCGGGCGATCAGGTCGAGCAGGTGCTGCGGGACGGGCGGGCGGAGCCAGGCGCCCGGCCAGTCGTCGAGGTCGGCGAGCTCGGCGCCGTCGGCGATCAAGGTGTACAGCGGCTCGGCCGGGAAGTCGTTGACCCGCACGGTGAGCTTCCGGCCGTCGACCTCGGCCTGGTACGGGAACTCGCCGTCGCCCGAGTGCTCCCACGCGATCGGCAAGTCGGTCAGGGCGGTCAGATCGGTCATGACGGTCCTCAAAACGGCAAAGCAGACCCCGACAGCGTAGGCGGTGTCTGCAAACCCACAGTTGAGAGCCGTCACACTCACCCCGCGCGATCACCCCTTACCGATAGCGTGGATTTCGCTATGCGCCGCTATCTCATGTGGGGCGTCGGGCTCCTCGCGTACGTCGTTGCCGTCTTCCACCGATCCTCCCTCGGCGTCGCCGGGGTCGCCGCCGGCGAGCGTCTGGGCGTCGGCGCCGCGCTGCTGTCGATGCTCTCCGTGGCCCAGCTGGCGGTGTACGCGGGCATGCAGATCCCGGTCGGCGTCCTGCTCGACCGGTTCGGCTCCCGGCGCCTGCTCGCGGCGGGCGGCCTGCTGATGCTCGCCGGCCAACTGGTCTTCGCCTTCGCCGGGGACGTCGGGACGGCCATCGCCGCGCGGGTGCTCATCGGCGTCGGCGACGCGATGACGTTCATCAGCGTGCTGCGCATCGTCGCGCTGTGGTTCCCGGCCCGGCAGAATCCGCTGCTCGTCCAGGTGACGGGCATGGTCGGGCAGCTGGGTGCGCTCTCCTCCGCGGTACCGCTGGTGCTCCTGCTGCGCCACGAGGGCTGGACGGCGACCTTCCTGGGCTCGGCCGGCCTGGGCGCCGCGGCGGTCCTCCTGGTGGTGACGACCCTGCGTGACGAACCCGCGAAGGTGAGCTCCGCCGCGTCGGAGATCCCGGCCGCACTGGAAGGCGAAGCGCTCGAAGGCGTTGTGCCGGAAGGCGTTGCGTCGGCAAGCGTTGTGTCGCAGGACGCCGTGCCCGCCAAGCGGGAGCTCGGGCTCAGGCACTCCTGGGCGCATCCCGGGACGCGGCTCGGCCTGTGGACGCACTTCGTCACGCAGTTCTCGGGCTCGGTGTTCGCGCTGCTGTGGGGCTATCCGTTCCTCACGCAGGGCGAGGGCCTCGCGCCCGGCACCGCGGCGCTCCTGCTCTCCCTGCTCACCGTCGGCGGCCTGGTCATGGGTCCGCTGATCGGGCACTTCTGCGGGCGGCTGCCGTACCACCGCTCGACCCTCGTCCTGGGCATCGTCGGGACGTCGGCGGCGGCCTGGGCCGTGGTGCTGCTGTGGCCGGGCCGGGCGCCGCTGTGGCTGCTGACCGGGCTCGTGCTGGTGCTCACGGTCAACGGCCCGGGGTCGATGATCGGGTTCGACTACGCCCGCTCGTTCAACCCCGCGGACCGCATCGGCGGGGCGACCGGCATCGTCAACGTCGGCGGGTTCGTGGCCTCGGTCGTGCTCATCGTCGCCGTCGGGGTGCTGCTGCAACTGCAGACCGCACCGGGCGCCGAGCATCCCTCGCTCGGCGCGTTCCGGTGGGCCTTCTCCGTGCAGTACCTCCTCTGGGGCCTCGGCGTGGTGCAGGTGTACCGCTACCGCCGTAACACCCGCCGCCGTGTGGCCGCGGAGGACCTAAGCCTCGCGGTCGCCTAGGGTCCGCCACAGGAACTCGAACGCGAGCGCCCACTTGTAGGCCAGCTGGGCGTTGTCGGCCGCGCCGCCGTGGCCGCCCTCGATGTTCTCGTAGTACGCGACGTCCTTGCCGTGCTCGCGCAGCCGCGCCACCATCTTGCGGGCGTGGCCGGGGTGCACCCGGTCGTCCCGGGTCGACGTGGTGATGAGCGTCGGCGGGTACGGCACGGCCGGGCGCACGTTCTGGTACGGCGAGAACAGCGACAGGTACGCCCAGTCGTCCGGGTCGTCCGGGTCGCCGTACTCGGCCATCCAGGAGGCGCCCGCCAGCAGCAGGTGGTAGCGGCGCATGTCCAGCAGCGGCACCGCGCACACGATCGCGCCGAAGAGCTCCGGGTAGCGGGTCAGCATCACGCCCATGAGCAGGCCGCCGTTGGAGCCGCCCTCGATGCCGAGCTGGTCCCGCGTGGTGATGCCCCGCTCGACCAGGTCGGCGGCGACCGCGGCGAAGTCCTCGTAGGCGCGGGGGCGCTTCTCGCGCAGGGCCGAGCGGTGCCACGCCGGGCCGTACTCGCCGCCGCCGCGGATGTTGGCGACCACGTACGTGCCGCCGCGGGCCAGCCAGCCGCGGCCGATGATGGAGTTGTACGACGGGACGCGCGACACCTCGAATCCGCCGTAGCCGGACAGCAGCGTGGGCCCGGGGCCGGCGTCGGGGCGGCCGACCACGAAGTAGGGCACCTGGGTGCCGTCGGCCGAGGTGGCGAAGAACTGGCGGGTGGTGATCCCGTCGGCCGGGAAGTACGCCGGCCCCTGCTTGAGGATCGTCGGGGCGTCGCCGCCGAGGACGCCGTGGCGCAGCGTCGGCGGAAGGGTGAACCCGCTGGACAGCAGCAGGTACTGCTCGTCGGCGTCGGGGTTGGTGTCCCACACGTCGGTCTGGCCGAGCTCGGCGCCGAGGACCGTCTTGTGCCACTCGCCGTCGCGGAAGGACAGCAGCTCGAGGCGGCTCTGCACGTCGGCCAGCAGGACCAGGACCAGGCCGGTGCGGGTCCAGTCGGCGGAGCTGAGCGAGGTGCGCGGGTCGGGGGTGAACAGCACGGTGAGGTCCCGGTCGCCGGCCAGGTAGTCCTCGAGCCGGGTGATGAGCAGGCTGCCGGCCGGGTGGGTGACCTCGCCGACCTCCCAGTCGGTGCGGACCCGCACGAGCAGCCACTCGCGGTGCAGGTCGACGCCGGCGTCGTCCGGGACGTCGAGCTTGGTCAGGGTGGTGCCGTCGTAGAGGTACCGCTCGGCATGGAAGAAGTCGACCGAGCGCCGGATGACGGCGCGCAGCCCGTCGGCGCTGGGGTCGATGCCGGCCCGCGCGGCGACGTCGTCGGGGGATGCCTCGAAGATGACCGGCGCGTCGGCGAGCGCCTGGCCGCGGGTCCACACGCGGATCTGGCGAGGGTAGCCGGAGGACGTCATCGACCCCGGGCCCGTGTCGGTACCGACGAAGACGCGATCGGCGTCGATCCAGCCGACGTCGCTCTTGGCCTCGGGCAGGGTGAAGCCGTCCTTGACGAACTCCAGCGCGTCGAGGTCGAACTCGCGCACCACGGCCGCGTCGGCGCCCCCGCGCGACAGCGAGACCAGCGCGCGGTGCTCGCCGGCCAGCGGCCCGGTGCGCAGGAAGGTGACGCCCTGCCAGACCCAGTTCTCGTCCTCGGCCGCGGCCAGCGCGTCGAGGTCCAGGACGGTCTGCCAGGCCGGCTCGTCGCGGCGGTAGTCCTCGAGGGTGGTGCGCCGCCACAGGCCGCGCGGGTGCTCGCCGTCCTTCCACAGGTTGTACACCCGCTCGCCGTGCCAGGCGATCATCGGGATGCGGTCGTCGGCGTCGAGGACGGCCCGGATGCCCTCGAACGTGTCGGTGAAGCGATCACCGCCGGTCAGCGCCGACGAGGTCTCGGCGTTGCGCTCCCGGACCCAGGTCAGCGCCCGCTCGCCCGCCACGTCTTCGAGCCAGAGGTGCGCATCGTCGCCAGTGATCGTTTCCGTCATCCGATCAGTCTGACCGAACGGCGGCGGGTTCGCCCAGCCGTTGCCGGCCGGTGGCCACGAAGTCGCCAGGTGGCACCGCCTTGCCCCAGAGCCATCCCTGGGCCAGCGGCACCCCGAGGGCGGCCAGCACGTCGCGCTGGGCCGGGGTCTCCACGCCCTCGGCCACGACCGCCAGGGCCAGCGCGCCGCTCATCGCGACGACCGCCCGCACGATCTCCTCGTCCTCGGTACTGCTGCCCAGCCCGGCCACGAACGAGCGGTCGATCTTCACCCCGGTGACCGGGTGGCGGCGCAGGTAGCCCAGGGCCGAGAAGCCGGTGCCGAAGTCGTCGACCGAGATGCGCACGCCGAGCTCGCGCAGGCGCAGCAGCAGCCGCTCGGTCAGCTCGCTGCCCTCGACCATCACCGACTCGGTGATCTCCAGTACCAGGTTGGCGGCGGGCACCCCCGCCTGGGCGAGAGTGGCGGCCAGCCGGTCGGCGAAGGCGGCGTCGCCCAGCTGCCGCGGGGAGACGTTGACCGACATCCAGAAGTCCTCGTCCACCGTGCCGTCGGCCCGCCAGCGGGCCAGCTGCTGCACCGACTCGCGCAGCACCCAGGCGCCCAGCGCGGAGATGAGGTTGGCGTCCTCGGCCACGGCGATGAACATGTTGGGCCCGATCCAGCCGCGCACCGGGTGCTCCCAGCGCACCAGCGCCTCGGCCCCGGCCGTGCGCGCACCGAGCCCGTCGGTCAGGTCGACGATCGGCTGGTAGGCCAGCTTCAGCTGCTCCTGCGCGACCGCCGCGCGCAGCGCCACCTCGATCTCCACCCGCTCCCGGACCGCGTCGCGCATCGAGGCGTCGAAGACCGTCCAGCGGTTCCTGCCTTGTTCCTTCGCGCGGTACATCGCCGTGTCCGCGTCGCGCATGAGCGCGTCGGCGGTCTCGTGCCGGTCGGCCCGCACGATGCCCATGGACGCCGCGACGACCACCTCGGCCGAGGTGCCCTCGGGCCCGGCGAGCAGCAGCGGCCGCTCGACGCACTCCATGATCCGGCGGGCGGCGGCCATGGCCTCGGGCTCCCCGCAGCGCTGGACGACCACGAACTCGTCCCCGCCGACCCGCGCCACCGTCGCCGCGCCTGGCAGCGCGTGGCGCAGCCGGGCGCCCACCTCGGTGATGAGCCGGTCGCCGGCGGCGTGCCCCCACGAGTCGTTGACCAGCTTGAACCCGTCGAGGTCGAGGTAGAACATCCACACGTCGCCGGGGCCGGTCTCGGCCAGCCGCCGCTCCACCATGAGCCCGAGCATGCGCCGGTTGGGCAGCCCGGTGAGCGGGTCGTGGGTCGCCTGGTGCTCGAAGCGCCGCTGCGCCGCGACGTGGCTCTGCACCGCGTTGGAGGCCCGCGCCAGCAGCAGCGCCACGATGGCCGCGCCGCCGATGCCGAGGATCCAGCGGGCCGGCGCGCTGTCGTTGTCCAGCAGCACGGTGAGCAGGAACGGTACCGCCACCGCGGGGCCGATCACCGCCATCCGGGCGGGCGACCAGGCCTGGATCGGCAGCGGCGTGGCCCGCGCGAGGGCCCGCGCGGTCGGGTGCAGCGGGACGGCCCCGCCGATGGTGAAGCCGAGCAGGAAGGGCAGCGTCATCAGCCGCGGGCCGTTCACGTCGCCGGTGCGGCCGATGATGGCGTACCCGAGGTCGCCCGCGAACACCAGCAGCGTCATGGCCCCGAGCATCGCGAAGGCGGGCTCGCGCACGGCGGTGGTGAACGCCAGGTTCACCCCGAGCAGCACGATGACCACGTCGAGCAGCGGGTACAGCCCGGCGAGCACGCTCACCAGCAGCGACCGCCCGGGGATGGCCGTGGCCGGCAGGACGAACAGCAGCGCCGAGGCGATCCCCGCCCCGATGCAGACGATGAGCCCGTCGAGCAGCGCCTGACGGTTGATCCCCCACCGGTTGAGGAACGTGGCCATGGCGGCGATGAAGAACCCGAAGCCGCAGATCGAGAACGCGTCGCCGAGCTGGGCGAGCGGGTACGGCTCCCGCTCCAGCAGCGCCCGCACGATCACGCCGGTGAGGAAGAACCCGCCGGCGGCGCACAACAGCCGGAACGGCCGGCGCGGGGACACCCGGTGCAGCCGCGGCCCGAGCCCCCAGGCGGCCACGGCGATCCCGCCGATGAGCGGGAAGGTGAGCGCGGTGAGCACGGGGACCACGTCGAGCGCCCACAGCACGGTGGCCGCCCCGCCGATGGCGAGCGGACCGATCCACAGCATGTCCCGCGCCGGGCGGGGGAGCGCTGCCACGGAAGTTCTATCGGCGGTACCGCTGCCGATCCTAGGTTTTTGCGGACCGCGAAAGCTTGCGGAGTACGCAAGATTTGCTACGCTTGTGGCATGGAACAGGGCCTGCGCGAACGCAAGAAGCAGGCGACCCGGCAGGCGCTCGCGCTCGCGGCGCTGCGGCTGACCGTGGAGCGCGGCTACGACGGCGTGCTCGTCGAGGACATCGCGGCCGAGGTGGGAGTCTCGCCCCGGACGTTCAACAACTACTTCTCGAGCAAGGCCGAGGCGATCTGCGCCCTGGCCGTGGACCGCGCCCGGCGGGCCGGCGCGGCGCTGCGGGCCCGCCCGCCGTCCGAGCCGCTGCGCGAGGCGATCTCGGCCACGGTGCTGGCGGAGTTCGCGGGCGGTGCGGTGCCGGAGCACGTGCCGGACCGGGTGTGGTTCGACGGCCTGCGGATGGTGCTCGCGACGCCGGCGATGCGGGGGGAGTACCTGCGGGTGCGGGCGGCGATGCAGGACGCCCTGTCCTCGGCGATCGCCTCGCGCCTGTCGACGCCGCCGGGCTCGCTGCTGCCGCAGGTGGTGGGCGGGGCGGTGGCGGTGGCCTGCGATGCGGCGACGCACCGGTGGCTGCACGCGGACCCGCCGGTGCCGCTTCGGTCGCTGCTGGAGGAGGCCCTCGGGCACCTGGCCGAGTACTGAGCCGGGCGTTTTACGACACTACTGAGCTGGGCCTTTACGGCACTGCTGGTCCGGGCGTTTACGACATGTCGGGCGCTGGCGCGCCACGACATGTCCGCATTTATGCCCTGGCGGGGCGTAAATGCGGACATCAACGAACCGGGGACGGGCCGTAACGGATATAAGCCCCGGCAGGCGAAAAATCCGATAAGTCGTGGCGCGCCAGCGCCCGACTTATCGCAGCAGAACGGGAGGAATCGTGTCGCTGCACGTCGAGGTCAGCGGCGCCGGGCCGGCGCTGCTGCTCATCCCGGGCGGGGCCGGGGACGCCGCCACGTACGGGCGGATCGTCGGGCCGCTCGCCCGGGCGCGCACCGTCATCGCGTACGACCGGCGCGGGTTCAGCCGCAGCCCGATCGCCGCGCAGGAGCGGGCCGCCAAGTACGACCACGACGTCGAGGACGCCGCGCGGCTCATCGACGAGCACGCGGGCGGCCGCGCCGACGTGTTCGGCAGCAGCTCCGGGGCGATCGTCGCGCTCGGCCTCGCCGCCCGGCACCCCGGCAAGGTGGGCCGGGTGATCGCGCACGAGCCCCCGCTGACCGCGTTCGTGCCGGACGCCGTCGCGTTCGACGACGTGGTCGAGGCGTTCGAGCGGGAGGGGACCGAGGCCGCCATGCGGCGGTTCGCCGGGATCACCGGGCTGGCCCACCGGGAGCCGCCGATCGATCAGCTGCCGCCGGCCGTGGTCGAGGTCATCCGGCGCATCGGCGCGAATCTGCCCTTCTGGATCGAGTGGGAGCTTCGGCAGTACACCCGGATCCGGCCCGATCTCGGGGCGCTGCCGGACGGGGTCGTGGTCGCGGTGGGGGCCGGGTCCGGGGAACAGTTCCCGGCGCGCGCGGCCCGCGGGCTGGCTCGGCGGCTGGGGCGGGAGGCGGTCGAGATGCCGGGGGACCACGAGGGGTACGTCGCCGTGCCCGACGAGTTCGCCGCCCGGACCGAGCCGCTGCTCAGGCCCGCGACGTGAGGCGCTCGCCGAGCCGCTGCTCAGGCCCGCGACGTGAGGCGCTCGCCGAGCCGCTGCTCAGGCCCGGCGATGTGAGGCGCTCGCCGAGGCCCGGCGATGTGAGGCGCTCGCCGAGCCGCTGGTCAGCCCAGTGACGTGAGGCGCTCGCCGAGGTCGGTGCGGCGGTAGTTGAGCCGGCGGCCGGCGCGGGCGGCGACGATCAGGCCGGCGTCGCGCAGGGCGGTCAGGTGGTGCGACGCGGTGGCCGGGGCCAGGCCCAGGCGCTCGGCCACGTCGCCGGTGCTCGCCGGGGCGGCGAGCAGCGTCAGCACCGCGGCCCGGGTCGAGCCGAGCAGGGCGGCCAGCGGCTCGGGCGGGGCCGGCGCGGCGAACAGGGCGCCGAGGGCGCGCGGCGGGTACCACAGCGCGCGCCCCGCCCCGGACTCCATGATCCAGGCGTGCCGGCCGGCGAACGCGGTCGGCAGCAGGGCGAGGGGGTGGCCGTCGAGGGACCACGGCGGCAGCTCGACGTGCTTGAGGTAGTCCAGGTGCAGCGCGTCGGGGTCCCAGCGGATGTTCGGGTGCAGGTCGGCCAGCAGGGCGCTCGGGCCGGGGAAGGCCGCCGTCGCGGTGCGGCGGGCAATGTCGGCGTCGGCGGCGGCGCGCAGGCGGGGCCACAGCTCGGCCAGCGCGACGGCGAAGTACCGCCGGATCTCCTCGACGAGCGAGGGCAGCAGCGCCGCCGGGTCGTCGCACGGCACCCCGGCGGCGTCGAGCTCGGCGGCGACCCGGTCGGGCGGCGTGGCGGCGATCGCGGCCAGCTCGGCCTGCAGGGTCGGGCGGGCGGTCTGCGGTACCGGCGTCAGGAAGTCGGCGACGATGCCGCTCGGCGGGGCGAACACCCGCCAGAACAGCTCCAGGCCCTCGACCCGCGGTGCCGTGCGGGCCCGCCAGTGGGCGTGCTCCCGGCCGGTGCGCAGCGCGATCGTGCTGGCCACCAGCTCGGCCATGGGGGAGTGGGCGAAGCGCAGGCGCAGCAGGTCGTCGCGGGTCAGTTCCAGGCGCTTCACCGTTCCATTCGAGCACGGTCGAACGGCTTCGGCGAGGCCGGGCGATGGGCCTAGCGTGCGGCGCATGCAGTACACGAAACTGGGGCGCACCGGGCTGAGCGTGAGCCGGCTGTGCCTGGGCACGATGAACTTCGGCTGGCAGCTGGGCGAGGCGGACAGCCACGCGATCCTCGACCGGGCGCTCGCCGAGGGCATCAACTTCGTCGACACCGCGGACATGTACGGCGCCCGCGACTACGAGGGCACCAGCGAGACGTACATCGGCACCTGGCTGGCCAAGACCGGCCGGCGCGACGATGTGGTGCTGGCCACCAAGGTCTACCAGCCGATGGGCGACGGGCCCAACGACCGCGGCCTGTCCGCCCGGCGCATCGTCGCGGCCTGCGAGGCCTCGCTGCGCCGGCTCGGCACGGACCGCATCGACCTCTACCAGATGCACCACATCGACCGGTCGACCCCGTGGGACGAGATCTGGCAGGCGATGGATCTCCTGGTCGCGCAGGGCAAGGTGGTGTACGTCGGGAGCTCCAACTTCGCCGGATGGCACCTCGTCGCCGCGCAGTCCGCCGCGCGCCGCCGCCGGTCGCTGGGGCTGGTGTCGGAGCAGCTCAAGTACAGCCTGCTGACCCGGCACGTGGAGCTGGAGGTGGTGCCGGCCGCGCGGGCGCTGGGCATCGGGCTGCTGCCCTGGTCGCCGCTGGCCCAGGGGTTGCTCTCGGGCGCGCTGCGCAAGCACCGCGAGGGGACGGCCGGGCGGACCACCTCGCACGCCGCCGCGAGGGTGCTCGAGCACCGATCGCTGCTGGAGTCGTACGAGGGGTTCTGCGCCGAGCTGGGACTGCACCCCGCCGCCGTCGCGCTGGCCTGGCTGCTCGCCCGGCCGGGGGTGACCGCGCCGATCGTCGGGCCGCGCACCCCGGACCAGCTGGACCTGGCGCTGGAGGCCCTCGACACCACGCTCGGGCCCGACGCTGAGGCGCGGCTCGACGAGATCTTCCCGCCGGTCGGCAACGGGGGGCCAGGACCCGAGGCGTGGGCCTGGTAGGCGGCGGATCGCCCCGATCGCCCGACACGCTTGTCGGGTCTTCGGTGCGAAGTAGTCACGGGCCCGTGACTTTCGGTGAACGGCACCCCATCGTGGTGATCTCGGATGATCGCAGCTCCATGGATGGGGGGATGCATGAGGAAACCGATGGTCGCGGCCGCCGTGGCGGTGGCGCTCGGCATATTCGGGGCCGGCGGTGCTGCCGCGGCCGCCGGCACCGATGCCGCCGGGCCGGCCGGATCCCGCTTCGCCGGCGGTGGCGGCTTCTCGGCCGACGAGTGGCCGGCCGGCACGGGCACGACGCTGAAGAGTGTCCGGTCGATCGTGCGGGCCGACACCGGCTCGGCGGCGTCGCTGACCGGGCAGGGCGTGGGCATCGCGCTCGTCGACACCGGCATCGCGCCGGTCACCGGCCTGCCGGCCGGGCAGGTGGTGAACGGGCCGGACCTGTCGTTCGAGTCGCAGTCGGGCCAGCTGCGCTACCTGGACACGTTCGGTCACGGCACGCACATGGCCGGCATCATGGTCGGCACCGACGCGGGCACCGGCACCGTGGGCCTCGCCCCGAAGGCGAAGGTCACCTCGGTCAAGGTCGGCACCGCCATCGGCGCCGTGGACGTGTCGCAGATGATCGCCGCGATCGACTGGGTCGTGGCCAACCGCAACTACGACCCGGCCAACCCGATCCGGGTGCTCAACCTGTCGTACGGCACCGCGGGCATGTCCGCCTCGACGGTCGACCCGCTGATGTACGCCGTCGAGCAGGCCTGGCAGGCCGGCATCGTGGTGATCATCGCGGCCGGCAACGACGGCGGCACCACCAGCGCGCTGACCAACCCGGCGATGGACCCGTTCGTGGTGGCGGTCGGCGCGTCGACCACCAACCAGACCATCTCCACCGCGGACGACGACGTCGCCACGTTCACCAACGGCTCGACCGGCACCCGCAAGGTCGACCTGCTGGCCCCGGGCGCCTCGATCGTGTCGCTGCGCGACGTCGGCTCGTACGTCGACCAGACGTACCCGAACGCCCGCGTCGGCGACACCGGCTTCAAGGGCTCGGGCACCTCGCAGGCGGCCGCCGTGGTGTCCTCGGCCGCGGCTCTGCTGCTGCAGCAGCGGCCTGGCCTCACCCCGGATCAGGTCAAGGCGCTGCTGGTCAACGGCGCCACCACGCTGACCGCGGGCGCGGCCGGCTCGGCGAAGATGAAGGAGCTCAACGTCGCCGCCTCGGTCGCGCTGGCCACGCCGGGGTCGACCCAGACCTTCGCCAAGGGCAACGGCTCCGGCTCCCTGGAGACCGCCCGCGGCGGCAACCACCTCTCCGTCGACAACGTCGCGCTGTCCGGCGAGCGGTCCATCTTCGGCCCGTTCACCAGCAGCACGTGGGCCTCGAACGCGGCCGCGAAGACGTCGTGGAGCGGCGGCGTGTGGATGGGCTACCGGATGGCCGGCGACACGTGGACGGGCGCCGGCGGCGACGGCGGCACCGGCCAGGTCTCGGGCTACTCCGGCAAGTGCGTCGACGTCATGAACCGGCTCAACAACAACGGCACGCCGATCCAGCTCTACGACTGCAACAACACGCCGGCGCAGTACTGGGCGCTGCAGTCCGACGGCACGGTCCGCGCGCTGGGCAAGTGCATGGACGTGACCTCGGCCGGCAACACCAACGGCACGAAGATCCAGCTGTTCGACTGCAACGGCACCCCCGCCCAGCAGTGGAAGGTGACCGC
The DNA here is from genome assembly GCF_039532525.1 of Dactylosporangium salmoneum. NCBI lineage: Bacteria > Bacillati > Actinomycetota > Actinomycetes > Micromonosporales > Micromonosporaceae > Dactylosporangium > Dactylosporangium salmoneum. Next base: position 157,118 of record NZ_BAAARV010000023.1, on the reverse strand, counting down.
GGCCCGGCAGCTGATCAACGTGGGCTCGAACAAGTGCCTCGACGTGACGGGCTGGAACTCGGCCAACGGCACGCAGCTGCAGATCTGGGACTGCCTGGACCAGGACAACCAGCGGTGGGTGCCCCCGTACACGTCGCGGACGTGGTCGGCGGCGACCTGGACCGGCAAGCCGTGGACCGGCACCGGCACCTGGACCGACCCGGAGTGGTCCGAGCAGTACTGGACCGGCCACTACTGGTCGGGTCACTACTGGTCCGGTCACTACTGGTCGGCCGACAACTGGTCGACGGCGGGCTGGTACTAGCCATTGGAATCGGACATATCCGGCCACTGTGTGGTCGGATATGTCCGCATTTCTGACGTCAGGCGGTGTGCTCGGCCAGCACGGCGTCGGACAGCGCGGGCCAGACCTCCGCCGACCACTCGCCGAAGTCGCGGTCGGTCAGGCAGGCCAGGGCCAGGCCGGCGTCCGGGTCGACCCACAGGAACGTGCCGGACTTGCCGAAGTGGCCGAAGGTGCGGGGGCTGTTGCGGGCGCCGGTCCAGTGCGGGGACTTGCCGTCGCGCAGCTCGAAGCCGAGGCCCCAGTCGTTCGGGTCCTGCCGGCCGAAGCCGGGCAGCACGCCGGAGACGCCGGGGTACTGCACCGTCGTGGCCTCCGCCATGAGGTCGGGCGCCAGGGACGGGTCGAGCAGCTCCTGGCCGAGCAGGGCCAGGTCGGAGACGGGGCCGACGGCGCCGGCGGCGGGGGAGCCCTCGAGGCGCGTGCCGCCCATGCCGAGCGGGCGCAGCACCGACTCGGTCATCAGCTCGGCGAACGTGCCGCCGGTGCGGGTCAGCACGAAGTCCGCGAGCAGCTCGAACCCGCGGTTGGAGTAGATGCGCTTGCGGCCCGGGGCGGCGAGGATCGAGCCCTCGTCGAAGGCGACGCCGGAGGTGTGCGCCAGCAGGTGGCGGACCGTCGCGCCTTCGGGGCCCGCCGCCTCATCCAGCAGTACGTCCCCCCGATCCACGGCAACGAGGACCGTCAGGGCCGTGAGCAGCTTCGTCACCGACGCCCACGGGAGGGCGACGTCCGGGCCGTGGCGGTCTGCACGGGCCAGCTGCTCACGAGTTCGAGTGCGCTCACCCGTTGAAAACTACGGCAAGGAGTTCAGGAAGGGACGCTGGGCGTTCATGAACTCCCAGTTGTAGTACCTGTCCCAGTTGATCGACCAGGTCATGAGCCCGCGGAACGCCGGTGAGGTACCGCCGCGGAGGGTGTATCCGCCGCAGCCGGAGCCCGACACCAGGCAGGTGACCGCGCTCTGGACCACGGCCGGTGCCACGTAGCCGTTGCCGGCGCTCACCGCGGCCGGCACGCCGATGCCGATCTGGTCCGGGCGCAGGCCGGGGAAGGTCTGGCCGGTGTTGGCGACCGTAAAGCCGGCCTTGAGCATGTCGGTCATGGCGATGTGGAAGTCCGCGCCGCCCATCGTGTGGTACTGGTTGTCCAGCCCCCAGATCGGGCCCGAGTTGTAGTCCTGGACGTGCAGGATCGTCAGGAAGTCGCGCACCGCGTGGATGACCGGCAGGAACGAGCCGGCCCGGTTGTCCCCGGCGCTGGTGCCGCCGTAGAACTGGTAGCCGAGCTGGACGAAGAACGTCTCGGGCGCCATCGTGAGCACGAACTTGGTGCCGTACTTCGCCTTGAGCGACTTCAGCGCGGAGATCAGGTTCACGATGACCGGCGTGGTCGGGTTGCGGAAGTCGCTGTCGCCGGCGTTGAGGTACAGCGAGTGGCCCTCGAAGTCGACGTCGAGCCCGTCGAGGCCCCACTTGTCGATGATCGCGCCGACCGAGCTGACGAAGGTGTCCCGGGCGGCGGTCGTGGTCAGCTGCACCTCGCCGTTCTGCCCGCCGATCGACAGCAGCACCTTCTTGCCCTGGGCCTGCTTGGCCTTGATGGCGGCGAGGAAATCCGCGTCGGACTCCACGTTCGGGCACTCGGAGACCGAGCAGCGGTTGAACCGGATGTCGCCGGAGGTCACGCTGGTCGGCTCGCCGAACGCGAGGTCGATGACGTCCCAGGACGACGGGACGTCGGCCATGCGGATGTAGCCGGACCCGTTGGCGAAGCTGGCGTGCATGTAGCCGATGAGCGCGTGCTTCGGCAGCCCGGTCACCGGCGGGGAGGTCGTCGGGCTGGTGCTCGGGCTGGCGCTGGGCGACTTGGACGGCGACGGCGAGGCCGACGTGGTCGGGGAGGGCGAGGTGTTCGGCGTGGTGGACGGCGACGTCGGCGGCGTCGTGGTCGGGGGCGTGCCCGGCCCGTCCAACGAGATGTCGTCGGCGTTGTAGGCGCCCTGGCCGTACCAGCCGTGCAGGAACACCTGGACGGAGGTCTGGCTCGCGCCGGTGGTGAACGCCACCGACAGCTTGGTGTAGGCGGAGGCGGCGGGCGTCCAGGTGGAGGCGCCGCCCGTGATCCCGATGTAGACGTAGTTGCCCCGGACCCAGCCCGAGAGGGTGTACGCGGTGTTCGGCTGGACGGTGACCGTCTGCGTGCACTGCGCGTTGTCCGAGGCGGTGGCGTTGCCATTGAGGGCGTACGACCCGGAGTGCACGGGCGAGGTGACCGCGCCCGATCCGGAGCCGGTGCAGGACCAACCCGACAGCGAGCCGCTCTCGAAGCCAGGATTGGTCAGAAGGTTGGCCGCATACGCGTTGGTGGCCACGAATATGCCCGTGACCAGCAAGGTAGCGGCGCCGAGTACGAGCGCGACGCGCTTCATGGGCGACCTCCATCGACGGTGGTCGCCATTATTAGGTTTGTTAACTGTTCCTGTCCAGAGGGCGGAGCCCGGTCGACATGATCTCGACCATCCGGCGTCGGGCGATCAGGTCGAGCTCGAGCCGTCGTAGACAGCGACGGCGCGCACGGGGAACGACGCCATTTCCCGTACCGGCGGGGGGAGGGCGGTCAACCGGGCCCCTGTGCCCGGAACTGACTCGAGGTTGGTCAGGTGTTCGATGATCGGGATGTCGGCACCGAGCAGCCGCCGCCGGGCGAGCCGGTTCGGGTCGGCCGGATCGTCGATGTGGGGCGAGTCGATGCCGACAAGCGCAGCGTTGGCGTCAACGAGCTTGTCGACGGCGTCAGGCGTCAGGTGTGGGCAGTCCGGGTCGAGGTAGCGGGGTGTCGCCCAGTGGTGGGCCCAGCCGGTGTGCACCAGGACGGCGCGTCCCCACAGCCGGTCGGGGTCGCCGAGGTCGGCCGCGGTCACTGAGGTCCGGCCGATCGCGGGCACGATGGTGATCGGTACGCCAACCAGCCGTTCGAGCGGAAGGTGCGCGAGGTCGGCCCGGTCGGCGTCGTAGCGGTACGGCGCGTCGAGGTAGGTGCCGATATTGCCGAACACGCTCAGCGGCCCGATCTCGAACAAGCCGGCAAACATCCCAGCGGCGATCTCGTGCGAAAGGTCCACGATCACGATTCGAGTTTACGCAGGGTAGCCACGTCAGGCCGCCGGCACGACAGCGGAACGTCGCGGGGCGTACGACAGGACCTGAGCCACCACCGCCCGCCGGGCCTCAGCATTACCGGCGAGCTTGACCTCGATGACGACAAGACGGCCCGACGCTTCCACCGCTATGACGTCGGCACGTCCGGAACCGAGTTGGACCTCGGTGCCGAGCACGGTCAACCGCGGGGCTCCGGACAGCGGCAGCATTTGCGGTCCGTCGACCACGAGATCGTGTAGTGCCTGCTCCGCGGGGTAGCCGCTGGCGGGCAGTGGTTGCCACCGGCCGGCTTCGTTCGTGCCCCAGATCGCCGTCACCGGCGCAAGCTAACAGAGCCGCCTGACGGCCGAGCGCCGTGCAGCCGCGAGGTCTCGCTTCCGGTGACCTTGTCCGATAAGTCGGGCGCTGGCGCGCCACGACTTATCGGATTTATACCCTGTCAGGCGGCATATCCGAAAAGCCGAA
>NZ_BAAARV010000023.1:25365-153107 GCF_039532525.1 Dactylosporangium salmoneum | reverse complement strand
GACTTTTCGGATGGTTCGGGGTTCTACACCGAGACCGGGTCCTTGACCGGTTCCGCGGACAGGTGCTCGCGCAGCTTCTCGCCCTCGATGTCGACGTTCGGCAGGATCTTGTTCAGCCAGCGCGGGATCCACCACGCGGCCCGGCCGAGCAGCGACACCACCGCCGGCACGATTGTCATGCGGACGATGAAGGCGTCGATCGCCACGCCGATCGCGAGCGCGAAGCCCATCGACTTGATGACCGGGTCCTCGACCAGGACGAAGCCCGCGAACACCGACGCCATGATGATGGCCGCCGCGGTCACCACCCGGGCCCCGTGGCCCATGCCGCTGATCGTGGCCTGCCGTGGCGACTCGCCGTGCACGAAGTCTTCGCGCATCCGCGATACGAGGAACACCTCGTAGTCCATCGCCAGGCCGAACAGGATGCCGATGAGCAGGATCGGCAGGAAGCTCACCAGCGGCCCCGGCTGATCCAGCCCGACCAGCGAGCCGAGGTGGCCGTCCTGGAACACCATCACCGTGATGCCGAACGTGGCGCCCACGGTGAGCAGGAACCCGGCGGCGGCCTTGAGCGGTACCAGGATCGAGCGGAACACCAGCATCAGCAGAAGCACGGACAGCCCGACGACCAGCAGCAGGTACTCCGGCATCGCGTCGGACAGCTTCTCCGACACGTCGATGCCGACCGCCGTCTGCCCGGTCACCGCGAAGTCGGCCCCGCCGACGGTCTTGAGCTTGTCCCGGACCGCGTGGACGAGGTCCTCGGTCGCCGCGTCCGTCGGGCCGGTCTTCGGGATCAGGGCCACCAGCGCGGTCTTGCCGTCGCGGCTGAAGTTCGGCGGGGCGGCGGCGAGCAGGTTCTCGGTACCGGTGAGGGTCTGGATGGCCTCACCGGCCTTGGCCTTGGTCACGTCGGGGGAGTCGGTGGACACCACGAGCGCGAGCCGTCCGTTGAAGCCCGGCCCGAAGCCCTTGTCGATGAGGTCGGCCGCCTTGCGGGCCGGGGTGTCGGCCGGGCCGGCGCTCGCCCCGGGCAGGGCGATGCGCATGTGCGCGGCCGGGATGGCCAGGGCGGCCAGGCCGAGCACGCCGACCAGGATCACCGGCACCCGCAGGCGGATCATCCAGCGGGCCCAGCGGAAGCCGAAGTTCTCGGTGTGGTGCGCCGCGCCCTCGGTGAGCGCCTTGCGCTGCTTGCGGGACAGGATCTTCTGGCCGGCGAAGGCCAGCAGCGCCGGCTGCAGCGTGATCGCCACCAGCACCGCGACGGCCACCGTGCCGGCCGCGGCCAGGCCCATCACGGTCAGGAACGGGATGTTCACCACGGCGAGGCCGGCCAGCGCGATGACCACGGTGAGCCCGGCGAAGACGACCGCCGAGCCGGCGGTGCCGACCGCGCGCCCCGCCGCCTCGTCCGGGGCGTGCCCCTCGACCAGGTTCTGCCGGTGCCGGGAGGAGATGAACAGCGAGTAGTCGATGCCGACCGCGAGGCCGAGCATGAGCGCCAGCACCGGCGCGGTGCTGGTCAGGTGCACGGCGCTGGACAGCGCGAAGAGCCCGGCCATGCCGGCCCCGACGCCCAGCAGGGCGTTGAGCATGGTCATGCCGGCCGCGACCAGCGAGCCGAACGTCACCAGCAGGACCACCAGCGCGATGACCACGCCGATGCCCTCCTTGCCGCCGACCTCGGGCTCGTGGTTCATCACCTCGCCGCCGTGCTCGACCCGCAGGCCCGCCTTCTCGGCGGTCGCCCCGGTGGCCTCGTACGCGGCCCGCTGGTCCTTCGTCACCTGGTCCGCACGCTTGGTGAACTGCACGGTGAGCAGCGCGTAGCGGCCGTCCTGGGACAGTGCCCGGGTGCTGTACGGGTCCATCGCCCCGACCACGCCGGGCAGCTTGTTGGCCTCCTGCACCAACCCCATCACCGCCGCCTTGTTGGCGTCGGTGACCAGGGTCGCGCCCTCGGGCGCCGCGATCACGATCGTGCCGGTGGCCCCGCTGGCCTCCGGGAACTGCTGCTTCAGCGCGTCGATCGCGCGCTGCGACTCGGTCCCGGGCATGGTGAAGTCGCTGGAGGTCGGCCCCTTGAACGCGGCGGCCGCGCCGCCGAGCGCCCCGAGCACCACGATCCACAGGATCAGCACCACCCAGCGGTGCCGGAACGAGGCCCGGCCGAGCCGGTAGAGCACAGTAGCCATGACGTTCGTGTCCTAACGGTGTTTAGGTGAGCGGTGCCAGTGCCCGCGTCGCCGCCTCGACGAGCGCGGCGCGCAGTTCCTCATCGGAGTAGTCGTGCAGTTCCTGGTCGATGCCGAACGCGATCGCCGGAATCCCGGCGAGCACGAGCTTGGCCGCGATGACGCTGGTGGGGGACCCGGACGTCCCGGCGAGGATCTTGCAGACCTTCTGGGTCATGAGGTGTACCCGTTGAAAAGCCGGCTGCTGCAACAGGCCCGGCAGGTCACCGTAGATGACCTGGATCTCCTTGCGGTACCGCATGGAAAGGCCGACGAACCCCTCGATCGCCGCCGTCCGCGCGGTCGCGTCGTCGAGGCCGTCGAGGCGCGCGTGGAGCTGCTCGAGCTCGGCGATCGCCGGCGCGCAAAGCTCCGTGAGGATCGCCTCTTTGCTGTCGAAGTGGTACAGCAGCGCGGCCTTCGAGCAGCCGACCTCGACCGCGATGTCGTGCAGCGAGGTCCCCTTGTACCCGGTGGTGGCGAACAGGCGCGCCGCCGCGCCCAGGATCTCGTCGCGGGTGCTGCTGCGCACCACGGCTCCACCTCCGCCCGCCGGCCCGGCCTGCGTCACTCTCGGCCACCCTGGCCGATCGGTCAGGGTCTCGGCACAGCATGACTGGCCGATCGGTCAGTTGCTGACCGATCGGCCAGTTTTGAGAGTCACCTCACAGGCGCACAACATCCTTATCGGCACGCGGCGGTGGCGAAGTACCTGCATGATCGGGCTTTGTGCGGGACCCTCGCACGAGCGGGCCGACCGGCGCGGGGTCGCTGACGGAGGTCGCGGCCCTGCCGGACGCGGCCTGCCTGAGCCGTGCCGCAGTGATCACGGACGGTGACAGTGGAAGCCGACTAGAGCACGGAGCGGACGGCGGCCTCCACGCGTGGGGGGCATACGCCGCCGTGCAAGGCGTCCAGCGCGAGCAGTGCCGCGCCGGCCACGGGCGGGGAGGACAGCACCGTGACGGTTGCCTGGGGGCAGAGCCGGGCCAGGCGGGCCAGCAGGTCGTCGTGCAGTTGCGGGTGCCGGGCCGTGAGCACGCTGCCGCCGAGGACGACGGCGAAGGGCGAGCCCAGCAGGCCGAGCCTCGACGCCGAGACGCGGATCAGCGCCTCGATCTCGTCGGCCAGGCGGCGCACGACCCGGGTGGCCGCCTCGTCGCCGCCGGCCGCGACCGCGAAGAGCAGCTCGCACAGCTCGTCCAGGCGGGCCGAGGGGATCTCGCCGAGGTGCACGCCGATGACGACCGACTCGACGCTCGGGCGGGCGAAGTGGGCGCGTACCGCGTCGGTCAGGGCCGTGGCCGGGCCGCGGCCGTCCTCGGCGCGGCAGGCGTGGTACAGGGCGAGGGCGGCGATGTGGTGGCCGCCGCCCCAGTCGCCCGAGAGCTGGCCCAGCGCCGGGAAGCGGGAGGTCGCGCCGTCCGCGCGGCGGCCCGCGGCGTTGATGCCGGCGCCGCAGACCACGCCGACCGCGTCCGGGGTCGCGGTGCCGGCGCGCAGCAGCGCGAAGAGGTCGTTGTCCACTGTGGACACCGCGGCCAGGGCGAGCCCGGCGACCTCGGCGTTGAGCCGTTCGACCTCGATGGGCAGGTCGGCACCGGCGATGTAGGCCGAGAACTGGTCGAGCCCGATCGAGGAGGGCAGCGCCGCGGCGGCGCGGGCCTCGGCGACCAGCGCGCCCAGCTGGGCGACGGCGGCGGGCAGCCCGAGCACGTGCGGCGAGGTGGTCGGGCCGGCGACCCGGGCCAGGATGCGGCCGTCGGAGTCGCCGAGCACCACGTGCGTCTTGGAGTTCCCGCCGTCGGCCGCCGCATAGAGCTGCGCGGTCACGACAGCCAGGCCAGGTGGTCGCGGTTGGCGGCCAGGAGCTCGTCGGTCAGGCGGGCGGCCTTGTCGTGCTGGCCGACGAGCGGGTGGGTCAGCAGGGCGCGGTACACCCGGTCGCGGCCGCCCTTCACGGCCGCCTCCACGGCCAGTTCCTCGTAGGCGGAGACGGCGGCGATCAGGCCGGCCTGCTCGGGGCGCAGCGGGGGAGCCGGGACGGGCTCGGCGCCGGACGAGCCGACCCGGCAGGTGGTCTCGATGACGGCCTCGGGGGAGAGGAAGGGGAAGAAGCCCCGGTTGCGCACGTTGACCGCGTGGATGCCGCCGTCGTCGTCGTGCAGCGAGGCGATCAGGCCCACGGCGGCCTCCGAGTAGAAGGCCCCGCCTCGTTCGCCGAGCAGTGCGGGCTTCTCCTCCAGGGACGGGTCGGCGTACATCTGGAGCAGTTGCTCTTCGATCTCCGAGACCCGTGCGCCGCGGGTCGGCTTGCCGCGCTCCTCGGTGACGACCTCGTCGTGGCAGTAGAAGTAGCGCAGGTAGTACGACGGGACGCTGCCCAGCGACGTCAGCACCTCGGCCGGGATCTGGACGCCGGCGGCCAGGTCGTCCAGGTTGGACGCCAGCATCGCCGGGAGGCGGTCCACGCCGTCCACGTAGGCGGCGCGCTCCCAGGTCAGGTGGTTGAGGCCCACGTGGTCCAGGGTCACGGCGGACGGGTCGACGCCCAGCGCGGCGGCCCACCGGCGCTGGAAGCCGATGGCGACGTTGCACAGTCCGGCGGCCCGGTAGCCGGCGTCGAGCAGGGCGCGGGTCACGATGCCGACCGGGTTGGTGAAGTTGACGATCCAGGCGCCGGGGTCGGCGCGGCGGGCGATGTCCAGGACGACCGGCACGGTGCGCAGGGCCTTGGCGAAGCCGCCGGCGCCGGTGGTCTCCTGGCCCACGCAGTCGCACACGAGCGGGAAGGTCTCGTCGCTGATGCGGGCCCGCTGGCCGCCGACGCGCAGCTGGATGACGACCGTGGCGGCGCCCCGCAGGGCGTCGTCGGGGTCGGACGTCCAGCGCAACGAGGCGGCGCTGCCGTGGTGGCGCAGGAGGCGGCGGGCGAAGCCGCCCACCACCTCGAGGCGGGCGGCGTCCGGGTCCAGCAGCACGATCTCCGAGGCGAACGGGGCCAGCCGCGCGAACCCGTCGATCAGCTCCGGGGTGTAGGTGGACCCGCCCCCGACGACGGCGATTTTCAACCCTTGACTCCTGTCAGTGTCACGCCCTGTACGAAGGCGCGTTGTGCGAAGAAGAACAGCGCGACGACGGGCACGAGGGCCAGGATCGTCGCCGCGCTGACCAGGTTCCACTGCACATGATGCAGCGTGCGGAACGAGGCCAGGCCCAGCGAGAGCGTCCAGTTGTTCTCGTTCTCGCTGGTGTAGAGCAGTGGTCCGTAGTAGTCGTTCCAGGCGTAGAAGAACTGGAACAGCGCCGCGGCGGCGATGCCGGGGCGGGCCATGGGGAGTACTACCCGCAGGAGGGTGCGCCATTCGCCGCAGCCGTCGACGCGGGCCGAGTCCAGGTACTCGCCGGGGATGGTCACGAGGAACTGGCGCAGCAGGAAAATGGAGAATGCGTCGCCGAACAGCATCGGCAGGACCAGCGGCCAGAGGGTGCCGGTGAGGCCGTAGTTGGCCCACATGAGGTACAGCGGCACGGTCGTCACCTGCGGCGGGATCATCATCATGCAGACGATGACCACGAGCGCCACCCCGCGCCCGCGCCAGCGCAGCTTGGCCAGCGCGTAGGCGGCCGGCACGCTGGAGATCAGCATGAACACGGTGGCCAGGCCCGCGTACAGGACCGTGTTGAGCAGGTACCGCGGGATCGGCGTGCGGGCGAACACGTCCGAGTAGTTCTCCAGGTGCCACGACGACGGCCAGTAGGACGAGGTCAGCGCCTGGCGGTCGCTCATGACCGACGTCAGCAGCAGGAAGGCGACGGGCGCGATGAACATGATGGACAGTGCGATGGCGAGGCTGTGCTTGGCCACCCAGATCAGCTTGGTGTTCACGAGGCGGTCTCCGGGTTGATGGTACGGCGAAGCAGCAGCAACGACACGGCGAACGCGACCACGAACAGCACCACGGCCAGGGCGTTGGCGTAGCCGAGCGCCCCGTAGCGGAACCCGACCACGTACAGCCACAGCGGATAGGTGAAGGTCGAGCCCTCCGGGTAGCCGAAGGTGCTGGAGATCCCGGCGCCGGTGGTGGCCTGCCCGCTGGCGGCGGACGCGGCGACGGCGGCCTGCGTGAAGTACTGCAGCGTCGTGATCACCCCGATGACCGCGGTGAACACCACGACCGGTCGGATGTGCGGCAGCGTGACGTGCCGGAACCGCTGCCAGGCGTTGGCCCCGTCCAGGGCGGCCGCCTCCAGCTGCGCCGTCGGCGCGTCGAGCAGCGCGGCGAGGTACAGCACCATCATGTCCCCGCAGCTCCACACCGCGAGGAGCACCAGCGAGGGCTTGGACCAGTCGGGGGAGTTGAACCACAGCGGTCCCTGGATGCCCAGGTGCGCCAGCGTCGTGTTCACCGGGCCGACGCCGGGCTTGAGCAGGTAGACCATGGCCAGCGTGGCCGCGACCGGGGGCGCCAGGGACGGAAGGTAGAAGATGGTGCGGTACAACCCGGTGCTCTTCTTGAACTTCGTGAGCAGCAGGGCGCTGCCGAGGCCGCCGAGCATCCGGGCCGGCACCATGAACACCACGAACCACAGCGTGTTGAGGACCGCGGTGTTGAGGAACGAGTCGGCGAACATGTGCCGGTAGTTGCGCAGGCCGACCCACTCCGGCGTGGTGAGCAGGTCGAACTTCGTGAACGAGAAGTACACCGCGGACAGCAGCGGGTAGACGAAGAAGACCACGATGCCGACCGTCGCCGGTGCCATGAACGAGGCGACGGTCAGCGTGTGGCGGAGCCGGTGATGCACGTTTAGCCGCCCAGCTGCAGCAGGGAGTTGATCTGCTTGTCGACGTCGGCGAGGCCGGACTTCAGGTCGGTCTGCTTGCCGCTCTGCCAGCTGTCGCAGTACGTCTGGAAGGTCTCCTGGTAGGCCGGGCCGGCCGAGGACGGGGGCGTGGTCGTGGTCTTGGGGTTGTTGAAGATGTCCACGAAGGTCTTGAACTCGGCGTCGAGCTTGAGATCTGGCGAGGCGAGGGCGTCCTTTGTGGACGGGATGTTCTTCAAGCTGTTGGCCAGCTTGACGATCGCCTTGGTGTCCGTGGTGAGGTACTTGATGAGCTCCCACGCCGCCTCGGGGTTCTTGGCGGTCTTGGAGATGCCGATGACGTTGCCCGTGACGTACCCGGCGCCGTAGCGGTCCGATGTGGACGCCGGCATCGGCGCCACCCCGAAGTCGAGGTCGGGCGACTGGTCCTTGGCGAACGCGATGCGGTACTCCCCGTCGATCGCCATCGCCACCTGCCCCTTCTGGAAGGCGTTGGCGTCGGAGTACTCGTCGCCGAGCCCGGCCCGGAAGGCCTCCAGCTTGTCGTAGCCGAACCAGTCCACAAGGGACTTCTGCCACTGCAGCAGCTGCGGCCAGGCCGTGTCGCCGCCGATGGCCGACGAGCCGTCGGACTTGAGCCACTGCGCGCCGACCATCGGCCCGAGGTGCGACGGCGTGTTCTCGTAGAAGCCGAACAGCGGCAGGAAGCCGGCGGTGGTGATGGTGCCGTCGGCGGAGCGCTTGGTGAGCTTCTTGGCGTCCTCGGCGAACTCGTCGAGGGTCTTCGGCGGGCCGGAGATGCCGGCCTCGGCGAACATCTTCTTGTTGTAGTACAGGCCGTAGGCGTCGGCGAGGACCGGCATCGCGCAGCGCTTGCCCTTGAACTCGGTGTACTGCTTGACGGTGGCCGGGAAGCCGTCCATCGAGACCTTGTCCCGGGCGATGTACGGCGCCAGATCCAGCCACGCGCCGGAGGAGCAGAACTGCCCGACGATGTCGGTGGAGTACGACAGCCCGACGTCCGGGCCCTGGCCGCCGCCGATCGCCTGGGTCATCTTGGAGTCGTCCTGGCCGGACTTCACCACGACGTTGATCTTCGGGTGGCTGGCCTGGAAGTCCTTGACGACCGCGTCGATGGCCTCGGCCTCGCGGTCGGTGAAGAAGTGCCAGAACTCGACGGTGCCGGAGACCTCCGCGCCGGGGTCGGCGATCGGCTTGTCCTTCGGCCCTGGGGTACAGGCGGCCGTCAACGCGACGGCGGCGGCGATGGCAAGGAGACGACGCAAGGGGGTGACTCCTCTGTCAGGTCTTTCAGGGTTTCGGGGGGTGGGTTGGCGCAGTGTCGTCTTCAGGGGGTGGGTTGGCGCAGTGTCGTCTTCAGGGGGTGGGTTGGCGCAGTGTTGCGAGGATCGACTCGCGCACCGCGGAGACCGCCGCGTCGGCCGCGCCCAGCAGCGGCGCGTCGCCGTCGACGGTGCTGACCGCGATCGCCGTCTCCAGCGGCGCGGCCTGGGACATGGCCTTGGTGACGGCGTCCCCGAGCGGCTCGCCGTACGCCCGGGCGAGCTCGCCGCCGATGACGACCAGCGGCGGGTCGAGGACCGCGACGACGGCCGCGAGCCCGAGCACGATCCGGCCGGCGAGCTCCTTGAGCAGTTCGCCGGTGGTCTCGTACCGCGCGGCGAGCGCCCGGACCGCGTCCGGCCCGACGAGGTCGTGGAAGTCGCTTTCCCCGACCGGGATGTAGCCGATCTCGCCCGCGCCGCCCCGCGCGCCGCGCAGGAGCACGCCGGCTAGGTCGATCGCGAGGCCGAGGCCGCTGTCGCCGAGCCACAGCAGTACGAAGGCCTCCGCGCCCTGTGCCGCCCCGTGTGCCCGCTCGGCCAACGCGGCGAGGTTGACGTCGTTGTCGACGTCGACCACGGTGCCCAGCCGCTCCTGCAGCTCGTCGACGAGCCCCGGCCGGCTCCAGCCCGGCACGTCGACGTGGTGGATCACCCGGTCGCGCGGGTCGAACGCGCCGGCCACCGCGAGCTGCACGTGGGCGATCGGCCCGCGGTCCACGCCGGCCGCCGCGCACAGACTCGTGATCGCCTCCTCGACCGCCCGCACCGGGTCGGTGCGCGAGAAGTCGACGGGCGCCTCGAGCCGGGCCCGCTCGACGCCCCGCAGGTCGTGCAGGGCGGCCGTGAGCGCCGGGGCGTGGTCGCGCACGGACAGCGCGACCGCGTACGCGGCGTCGGGATTGACCGCGTAGACCTCGGCGTTCGGCCCGGGCCGGCCGGTCTCGTGCCCGACGCCGGCCACCAGCCCGGCGTCGGCGAGCCGCCGGATTGCCTCGGAGACGGTCGGCTTGGACAGCCCGGTGAGGGCGCGCAGCTCCGCCCGGGTGAGCTCGCCGTGGTCGAGGAGGTGCCCGAGGGCCGCCGCCTCGTTGAGGGCTTTGAGCAGCTTGGAGGATCCGCCGACCGCCACTGTCGCCCCTTCAACTAATAGGCAGACTGACTAACAGTTGATGGAAAGGTAAGTGCCGTCACGGGTGATGTCAATGGGATGCCGTCCGTTGCGGCGGCGGTCCGCGGCTCGCGGCCCAAGATCGGGCGGATAAGTCGGGCGCTGGCGCGCCACGACTTATCCGATTTATACCCTGGCGACCTGTAAATCCGACATACCGCGCCGATGTACCGCGAGAGAATGGGAAAGCGGTCTTGCCGCCTGTCGGGGTATAAATCCGACATGTCGTGGCGCGCCAGCGCCCGACATGTCGTGAACCGCCCGAATCTGCGACCGGCCTGCATCGCTGCGCCGCGCGGCTGCGTCCAGATCTGCCGTGCGGCGTTCTTCGCGGGACCCGCGGATTCACGGGCGGGTGCGGCGGCTACGCCCGGCCTCGTCCGGCGCGGCCGGGGTGGCTGCGGCGCTGCGGCTGGATGCCCAGGCCGCGATCTGCACCCATCTGCGCCGCGCGGCTGCATCCAGATCTGCCGTGTGGCGTTCTTCGCGGGACCCGCGGATTCACGGGCGAGTGCGGCGGCTACGCCCGGCCGTGCGCGGCGCGGCCCGGGTGGCCGCGGCGCTGCAGTTCGACGCCCAGGCCGGGATCGGCACCCACGTGCAGGTTCTGGAGGGCGACGCCGGTCGGCCGGTGCAGGCGGCCCTCGCCTACGCCGAGGCCGACGACCTCGCCCGCGACGGCCTTGGCGGGTCCCGCCGGGCCCGGCGTGAGGGCCCCGCGATGGCCGACGTGGTCGTGGACGACCTCTGGGACCCCGATGCATTGGAGCGGGCCGCGCAGGCCTGGCAGGCCGTCGGGGCCGACGTGCGGTCCGCCGTTGAGGTGCTCGAGCGCGCGGCCGCGCTGCGCGCCGGCACCTTGACGCTAATAGCTACATGAGTAGAGTTATCGGCTGTGCAGCGTAACCGCCCCCCATCGCCGCAGACGGTCAAAGTCCTGCTGGCGTTGGCCGCCGAACCGGCCCGGTGGCGTTACGGCTATGACCTGGTCACCGAGGTGCACCTCAAATCGGGTTCGCTCTACCCGATTCTCGTCCGGCTGGCAGACCGCGGCCTGCTGGAGACGTCCTGGGAGCCGAGCGTCGGCAGCCGGCCGCCCCGGCACCTGTACCGCCTGACCGGCGCCGGCCGCGACTTCGTGGCCGCGCTGATCGCCGCTCGCCACGACCGTAGCGCCGCCCACACCCGCCGCCGTTTGAGTGAGGCGTAGTGCCGTTCTTCATCGTGTTCCTGGTGATGCCGATCGCCGTGGCGATCGCGCTGTACCGCCGCAACCCACGCCGGTTCCTGGACGGCCCGACCGAGGACGCGCCGCTGCGGCTGCTGCGCTGGGCGGTCGGGCTGCTGTCCCAGCAGCGGGCCGAATGGGGACAGGCCATGCTCGGCGAACTCGGCCACCTGGACGGCCGCTGGCGGCGGATGCGCTTCGCGTTCGGCTGTGCCGGCGCCGCGCTGATCCTGCCCCCATGGGGCCGAGCCGCCGCCGGCCTTTGGGCGATGGTCGGGATCACCGCGGCCAGCATCGCGCTCTACGCCGGCCTGGCCGTCGACTACCGGCTCGGCGCCGGTGACTGGATCGCGCTCGGGGTCGCCGGGATCATCTGCGTCGGGTACCTGCTCGGCGCCAGCGCGTTGCTGCGCCGGCCCGGTGTCGCGCTGCCCGGCCTGCTGGGCGGCGTGTTCGCGACCCTGGTCGGGCTGGTGCTGTCCGGGTTCACCGCGGTCGACCAGGTCAGCTTCATCCCGAAGCCGTGGCAGCAGTGGGTGACCGTGATCGCGGTGCCCGCCGCCGTCGGCGCCGCCGGCACCTTGTGGCGGCGTGATCCGGCCGCGGGGCGCCGCGTCGCCCGCCTGGCCGCCCTCAGCGCCGGGCTGCTGAGGCTGCTGTACGCCACCGTCGCGGTCGCCATCCTCGGCGGTGGCGGACCACCCGATCAGGACGGCGGCTTCACCGTCCGCGGCACGGTCAGCGACCGCCTCGGCAACAACATCGTCGACCTCGCGGTCGGCACGCTGATCATCGCGATGGTCGGCTGGGCTGCCGCCGCCCTCGCCGGCTACCTGGTACGCCGCACACCCACACCGGCCGCCGACCCGGCGCAGGAGGTGTGAACCCCATGACCACCGTGCGCCTCACCCTGATCATCCTCGCCGTCGCCGTGCTGACAGCGCTCGCCGCCAGCCTCATGGTCAGCGGCCGCTGAACCAACGGTCAGCAAAAACGCGACGCGCCGGATCAGTGGGCGGCGCGGGCGCGGCGCCAGGCCGCGACGAGCTCCTCCGGGTCGAGCGGCCGCAGGATGGTGGACGGTCCTTCGATCAGGCCCCGCCGCGCGCGCTCGATCCGCGTGTTGAGGTCGGCCACGGCGCGCCGCAGTGACTCCTCGGTGCGGAAGCGCACGAGGTCCTCCGGCAGGTCCTCGACCTCCCGGCGCAGCCGCAGCGTGGGCGGGATGCCTGACGACAGTTGCTCCCGCCGGGCGAGGTCCTTGAGCCACCAGTCCTCGTCGTAGAGTTCGCCATGATCGGGCAGGGGCTTGCCCTTCCCTGGCAGGTCGTCGAACTCGCCGCGCTCCTGGGCCTCGCGGATCTGCCGGTCGATGTGGGATTCATACCAGCTGGTCATTGCCCCCAACGGTACTCCTGGCAGGATCTTGATCGATGCAGCACTTCGAACGGTACGGCTACCCGGCCCTCGCCCTGCTCGTGCTCCTGGAGGGCCTGGGCATCCCGACCCCCGCGGTGAGCGTGGTGATCGCGGCGGCGGCCCTTGCGGCGCACGGGCACATGTCGCTGACCGCCGTCGTCGCGATAACGCTGGTGGCCGCGGCTGCCGGGGACAACCTCGGGTACCTGGTCGGGAGGCGGGCGGGGCGGCCGCTGATGCGGCGGCTCGGGAAGCGGGGGGAGAAGGCCGAGCGGTTCGTGGCCACCCGCGGGCGCAACATCATCGTGGTGGCCCGGTTCATCGACGGGCTGCGCCAGACCAACGGGCTGCTGGCCGGGGCTACCGGGCTGCCCTGGGCGCAGTACGCGATCCGCGACGGGATCGGCGCCGTGCTGTGGACCGCGCTGTGGGTCACGGTGGGCGCGGTGGCGGGCAACAACCTGGGGCGGATCGAGCGCTACCGGCTGCCCGTGGCCATCGGGATCGGTGTCGTCGTGGTCGGCTTCCTGATCTGGTACCTCGTCAAGCGCCGCGCCCGCAAGAGCTGATCAGCGCCGCGCGCGCAAAGCCGGTCGGCGCCGCGCGCAAAGTCGGCCGGCGCTGCGCCAGCAACGGTCGATCGGCGCTGCGCCCGCAACGGTCGATCGGCGCCGTGCGCGCAAGAGCTGAGGGCGTCGAGCGCCAAGCCCGCAGCGGCCGAACGCTGGCTACGATATGTCACCGCACGAGTGCATTGCGTGACCGAATTTCGTGAAATATCCGTCCGAGGCTCGCATTTCGGGTTAGGTGGAGGGCGCGACGGACGTTCCCCGTCGATCACTCGTCGAAAGGTCGTCATCATGAAACGCTGGCTCATCCGGTCGGTGCAGATCGCGGCGCTGGCAATGGGTGGCCTCGCGCTCACCGGGACCGCCGCCCACGCCGACAGCTGGAGCAGCGGGCCCAACGTCGGTTTGTTCAACGGCAACCAGAGCTCCACCACGATCCAGACGCCGGTGAACATCTGCGGCAACTCGCTGGCGATCATCGGCTTCGCCAGCGCCAACTGCAACGGCGGTGCGGTCGCCATCAACGGTGGCGGCGGCAGCGGCAGCGGCGCCGGGTACTCCAACGGCCACGGCAGCAGCAACGGCTACGGCTCGAGCAACGGGGTGCACCACAAGAAGAAGCACAAGAAGAACAAGGGCGCCAACGTCAACGCGGTTGACGACGACAACTACAACGGCCCCAACGGCGGCGCGGTCGCGTACAACAACGGCGGCGACTGGAACTCCGGCTTCAACGTCGGCGTCGGCAACGGCAACCAGTCGTCCTTCACGTACCAGGCGCCGATCAACGTCTCGTGCAACTCGGTCGCGCTGATCGGCTTCGCCTCCAGCTGCTGATCATTGCCGGGGCACCGCCTGCCCGACGGCCTTTTGAGCGTTGGCCGATGCCGCGAGGAGAACTCAGCCCTCTCCGCGTGGACAGCATCGGCCAACGCTCAGTGCCGTCCGGCGAGAACCGTCCGGCGGGAACCGCCCGGGGGACTATCCGATGTGGACGGCCGCGCCGCTCACCCGGACCCCGGCGGCGGGGTCGGCGTCCAGGCCGACGGTCAACAGGCTCGGGCGGCCCATGTCGAAGCCCTGGTGCACGGTCAGCGTGGCCGGCACCGGGACCAGGCCGAGCTCGCGCAGGTAGCCGCCGAGCGCCGCCGCGGCCGCCCCCGTGGCCGCATCCTCGTAGACGCCGCCGGTCGGGAACGGGTTGCGGGCGTGGAAGACCGTCTCGCGCTCCCGCCAGACCAGGTCGACCGTCGTCCAGTCCTGTTCGATCATGAGCGCCCGCAGCGCCGGCTCGTCGTAGTCCAGCTCGGCCAGGCGCTCCCGCGAGCCGACGGCCACGATCGGGTGCCAGTTGCCGGCGAAGGCGGCCCGCAGCGGCAGCGCCGGGTCCAGGTCGCCGGGGGAGTACCGCAGCGCCGCCAGCAGCCGCTCGCGCACCCCGGCGGGAAGCTCGGCGGTCCGCGGGGCGACGCTGCGCAGGGTGGCGCGCCCGCCGCCGGCCTCGACCGCGATCTCGCCGACCTGGGCGATCAGCTGGATCGGGCCGTCGCCGAAGCGCTCCGCGTAGGCCACCGCGGTCGCGATCGTGGCGTGCCCGCAGAACGGCACCTCGGCCGCCGGGCTGAAGTAGCGCACCGTCGCCGTGCGCCCGCCCAGCGGGGCCAGGAACGCGGTCTCGGAGTAGCCGACCTCGGCCGCGATGCGCTGCATGGCGACGGCGTCGAGGCCGGTGGCGTCCAGCACGACCCCGGCAGGGTTGCCGCCGGACGGATCGTCGGTGAACGCGCTGTACCGCAGGATCTCCATGCCTGCGAAGATAGGCTGGCCGGACCCTCGCGACGCGGTCCAATCACGCGCGAGTGGCCCGGCCGGCCTCTCCAGAAGTCAGCTGGAGGCGACGCCCGGCTGCCCGCCGTGGAACTCGGTGCCCTCGGCGAAGGCGGCGTCGAAGCGCTGCTCGAGCGCGTCGAGCTCGCCGAACGAGGCCTGGTGGGCGTGCTCGCTGCCCTCGGCCGCGAAGACGTGGTCGTCCTCCGAGCCGGTGTGGCTGTAGCTGGTCTGGTCGTCGGCCTCGTAGTGCACCGCCGGCGCCTGGTCGAACTCGACGTGGGTGCCGTGCTCGTAGTTGGTCGCGGTGTCGGCGTGGTGGTCGTTCTCGTAGACGGCGTGCTGGTTGTTGTAGTCCGCCTCGGAGCCGTGGGCCTGGTGCAGCTGGTCGAGGGCGTCGTGCTGCTCGCCGGCCTGGTAGTGGCCGTAATCCACGTCCTCGTGGCCGCCGTCGTAGCCGGCGTCGATGTCGCTCATGGAGTGTTCCCCCTCGGTTGTCTTCAGTCTGCGACGCATACGACGTTACGGTCTGTAGGGGCCCGGGGAATCCCCCGAACGTGCCACGCGTCACACCCGACCGGCAAGGATCGGGGGTTGCCCATATTGCCTGGACGCGCCGATCGCCGGACGCGGACAATCGGCCGATGGTGCAAGCATCCGGCGTACGGATCGAATGGGATAATCTCCCGCAAAGCGTCCGCGACGGGATCGAGGGCATCCTCGGCGCCCCGGTCGCTGCGGCCTCGTCGCAGGCGGGCGGCTTCTCCCCGGGCACGGCCGACCGGGTGGTCACCACGGCCGGCCGCCGGGCCTTCGTCAAGGCCGTCGGGACGCCGCTCAACCCGGATTCCCCGGGCATGCACCGGGCCGAGGCGGGGGTCATGGGCCGCCTGCCCGGCGGGCTGCCGGTGCCCCGCCTGCTCGGCGTGCACGACGACGGCGACTGGGTGGCGCTGGTCTACGAGGACGTCGAGGGCCACCACCCGCACACGCCGTGGCGGGAGGACGAGGTCGCGGTGACCCTGGAGGCGCTGCGACGCCTGGCCGTGCCGGTCGACGGGCTGCCGCGGCTGCAGGACGAGGCCGCCGCGGACTTCGCCGGCTGGCGCAACCTCGCCGCCGACCGGCCGCAGACGCTGGACCCGTGGGCGGCCGCCAACCTCGGCCTGCTCGCCGAGCTGTCCGACCGGGGCCTGGCCGCGCTGGCCGGCGACCGCCTGGTGCACGGCGACGTGCGGGCCGACAACCTGCTGGTGCGGCCCGACGGCACGGTGGCCGTGATCGACTGGCCCTTCGGCTGCGCCGGGCCGGCCTGGTTCGACACGCTGACCCTGGTGCTCAACGTCCGGCTCTACGGCGGGGAGCTCTCCGACGACGTCAT
Organism: Dactylosporangium salmoneum; assembly: GCF_039532525.1. Lineage (NCBI taxonomy): Bacteria > Bacillati > Actinomycetota > Actinomycetes > Micromonosporales > Micromonosporaceae > Dactylosporangium > Dactylosporangium salmoneum. The sequence continues at coordinate 137,105 of NZ_BAAARV010000023.1, read as the reverse complement.
CGACGCCGACCCGGACGACCTCACCGGCTGCGTGGCCGGGCTGGCCGGCATGTTCACCGACCGGGCCCGCCGCCCGGCGCCGCCAGGGCTACCCACCGTGCGCAAGTTCCAGCAGGACCAGGCCGACGTCATGCTGCCGTGGCTGCGGGACCGGCTCAGCGCGCGGCCACGACGTTGAGCGGCGCGGCGGAGGCGGCGTTGGGGAACACGTCGGCGAGCGCGCCGAGCCCGCAGCGGCGCTGCAGGATCTCGCCGATGACGGTCCGGTAGTCGGTCGTCGAGGCCAGGTCGCCGGCGGTCAGGGCGGCCGGGGCCAGGCCGGGCCAGGCGCCGTGGACCCTGCCGCCCCGCACGCCGCCGCCCAGCAGCAGCATCGCGTTGCCGTTGCCGTGGTCCACGCCGCGGGAACCGTTCTCCGCCACCCGCCGGCCGAACTCGCTCAGGGTCACCAGCGTGACCCGGCCGAAGGCGTCGCCGAGGTCGGCCGCGAACGCCTCCAGCGCGACGGCCAGGTCGGTCAGGTGGTCGTACATCTTCTGGCCCTTGACCGGCGTGCCGAGCGCCTCGTGCATGTCCCAGTCGCCGAAGTCCACGGCCGCCGCCATGAGCCCGACGTTGGCCTTCACCAGCCGGGCCACGTCCTTCAGGGCCGAGCCGAGGGCGGTGGCCGGGTAGGTCGCGGCCGGGGTGTAGGCGGGCAGCGCGCCGACCGTGCCGATGGTCTGCGCGACCGCCCGGGTCGGCTGGGCCAGCAGGTCGGGGGCGCCGTCGAAGAGCTTTGTCAGGGTGCCCATCATCGGGGTCTTCGCGTCCTGGCCGCTGAGCCGGAAGGTGTCGACGGCCCGCATGCTCACGCTCGGCACCGGGCCGGAGAGGAGCCGGGCGGGCGCGCTGGTGCCCATGGCCACGCCGGCCATCGGGTAGGAGGCGCCGGCCACCCCGAGCATCCGGTCCAGCCAGCCGGTGCGCACCGAGGTCCCGGCCGCGGCCCGCTCCATCTCCTCCATCGCCTGGAAATGCGAGCGCGACGGGTTCGGCTGCCCGACCGCGTGCACCGCGCCGAACGTGCCGGCGCTCCACCGGGCCTGCAGCGGTGCGAACGCCGGGTGCAGGCCGAACATGCCGTCGCCGGCGATGACGCTGGCCTTCGGCACGCCGATGGCCGGGCGGGCCTTGTAGTAGTCGGGGTCGCCGATCGGCACGATGGCCGAGAGCCCGTCGAAGCCGCCGCGCAGCGACAGCACGACGAGGGTGTCCCCGGCGTACGGGGTGCCGGCGAAGGCGAGCCGGGTGGACAGGCCCTCGCCGAGGAGGCCGGTGAGCGCGGCCCCGGCGCCGATGGTGAGCGCCCCGCGGCGGGAGACGCAGCAGTCAGCGAGCATCAGGTCGAGTCCTTACCGGTAGAGGAAGTACGGCGAGTCGAGGATCAGCGCGATCAGGTGCGGCAGGCGGCCGTTCAGCGCCGGGTCGGTCGCCTTCAACGCGCTCGTCGGGGTCTTGCCGACGAATGAGCACAGCGCCGCGGTGTGCGCCGCCTGCAGCTTCTGCCCGACCAGCCGCTGCGCGAGCGCGTCGACGAAGGCGCCGTGGGTCGACGGCACCGCCGGCACCAGATACCGCAGCGTCGAGGCCGGGCGGGCCAGCGCCTTCGGGTACCAGCCGGCGGCCAGGTTGAGGTGCGCGTTCCAGCGGACGAGCAGCCCGGACGGGGCGTTCCAGGCGGCCGCCACATCCGGGTAGCCGTTCGGCGGCGTCCAGCGCATCGGCGCGTGGCCCATGTCGTACAGGTAGTTGTAGAGGCCGCGGACCTGGGCGGCGTCGGCCGTCGGCTGGATGCCGAGGACGCGCACGGTGGCGGCGAGGTCCTCCATCGGCGTGCGCAGCTTCGCACCGGTCGACGCGGCGAACTCGGCCGAGGTGAACAGGGCGCGCAGGACGGGCGCGACGGCCGACTTCTGCTCGAGGTACACCTGGGAAAGCCTCGACACGAGGGCGGCCGGCGGGTCGTCGCAGACGAAGCGCACGCAGAGCTTGCGGGCGATGCGCTCCGCGGTCGCCGGGTGCATGGCGAGCATGTCGGCGAACGCCATCGCGGCCGCCTCGCCCCCGCCGGCGGTGGCGTTGTCGTGGCGCCAGCCGAGGATGGTGACCGCCCCGGTCGCGTGCTGGTTGGGGTCGTACTTGTACAGCCCCGTCTTGGCCTCGACGGTGAGCCCGGTCAGCAGGCGGGCGGCGTCCTTCACGTCGGCCTCGGTGTAGACCAGGCCGACCGTGTGCAGCTCCATGAGCTCGCGGGCGTAGTTCTCGTTCGGCCTGGCCTTGGTCGACGTGCGGTTGTCCAGGTAGGACAGCATCGCCGGGGCGGTCATCGCGCCCTTGAGCAGGTCGGCGAAGCGCCCCAGCGCGTTCTGGCGGATCATGGCGTCGTAGGCGCCGCGGCTGTCCCACACCTCGCCGAACGGGCAGCACACGTTGAGGTGGTTGGACCAGAAGTCCACCATCAGCTCGAACAGCTGCCGCTTGCTCCACGCGGCCCGGGCCACGGCGGCCGAGCCGAGCTGCTGCATGGCGTCCCACGCCCCGAACTTCAGCGAGCCGGCGGTCACGGCGGCGCGCACTCCCGCGATGTCGAGCCCGCCGAGGTTGTACGGCATGAGCGCCGCATCGCACGCCGCGTCGTCGATCGACCCTGGGTTGAGCTGCCGCTCGAGCCACGGCCCGGCGCCCAGCTTGCGCAGCTCGGCCTCGGCGTCCGGGGCCGGTCCGTAGGTGGCCCGGCGCAGCAGGTGCAGCAGCGGGTCGGCGGGGGTGAAGGCGGTCACGGGCTTCTGGTTCGGCCCGCGGCGCCCGGTCCTTACCCCGGCACCTCCTCCGCACCCGCCGCGCTCCCGAGGGCCTCCGCGAACGCCTCAACGGCCGGGTGCCGCTCCGCGCCGGCCCGGAAGGCCAGGCGCGTGCGCCGCCGGGTGGGCAGCGGGGTGAGCACCACGCCCGCCGGCACGTCGACCGCCGCCAGCTCCGGCACGAGCGCCACCCCCTGGCCGGCGGCGACGAACGTGAGCACGGTGACGAAGTCGTCGGCGTGGTGGCGCACCCGCGGGGTGTAGCCGGCGGCCTCGCACGCCCGGACCGTCATCGTGTGGCACAGGGTGCCCGGGCTGGCCAGGATCCACGGCTCGTCGCGGCATCCGGCCAGGTCGCGGCGGCCGGGCGCGGCGATGAAGATCGTCTCGTCGCGCAGGGGCGCGGTCCGCAGCGCCGGGTCCGGCTCGATGGGGACGAGGTCGTAGTCGTGCACCAGGGCCACGTCCAGGGCGGCGTCGCGCAGCATCTGCGGTACCACCGCGGGGTCCAGCTCGTGCACGCTCAGCTCCAGCGCGGGGTGCGCGGCGGCCAGCCGGACCAGGGCCGGCGGCAGCAGGGTGCGCATCGCGGTCGGGAACGCGCCGATGCGCAGCGGGCCGGACAGCCCTGTGCGGGCGGCGGCGAGGGCGGACCCGGCCCGCTCGAGCGCGGCGAGGACCTCTTCGGCGTGGGCCACCAGGGTGCGCCCGGCCGGGGTGAGGGCCACCGTGCGGCCGGTGCGGGCCAGCAGGGCCACGCCGGCCTCCCGCTCCAGGGCGGCGAGCTGCTGCGACACCGCCGACGGGGTGTAGGTGTGCGCGGCCGCGACCGCGGCGATCGTGCCGTGCTGGGCCAGGTCGCGCAGCAGGCGCAGGCGCCGGACGTCGAGCATCAGATGAGCTTACGCTTCCCGGTGGAAGTTTTCGCTTTTGCTTACGGTCGTTGCTCGGCACGCTGGTGGCATGGATGGAATTTTCGTACCGCTCGTGACGCCCTTCGACGCGTCCGGCGACGTGGATGCCGTCGCGCTGCGCGGGCTGGCCGAGTCCGTGCTCGACGCCGGGGCGGCGGGGCTGGTGGCGCTGGGGACGACGGGGGAGCCGGCGACGCTGAGCGCCGCCGAGCGGGCGCTGGTGGTGGCCGAGGCCGCCGCCGCGTGCCGGCTCCGCGCGGCGCCGTTGCTGGTCGGCGTGGGCGGGAGCTCGACCGCGGCCACCGTCGCCGAGGTGGGCGCGCTGCCCGCGGGGGTGGTGGCGATGGTGGTCGTGCCGCCGTACACGCGGCCGGGGGAGGCCGGCGTGCTGGCCCACTTCCGGGCGGTCGCGGCCGCCTCGCCGGTGCCGGTCGTGGCCTATCACGTGCCGTACCGCACCGGCCAGGCCATGTCCCTGGACGCCCTACTGGAACTGGCCGCGATCCCGAACGTGGCCGGCATGAAGCTCGCCGACGGGCCGGTCACCGGCGACACGGTCGCCCTGCTGGCCGCCGCGCCGCCGGGCTTCGCCGTGCTCGGCGGGGACGACGCGGTGATCTCCCCGCTGCTCGCCCTGGGCGCGCAGGGCGGCATCCTGGCCTCGGCGCACGTGGCCACGGAGGCGTTCGTCGCCCTGCGCGCGGCGTGGCGGGACGGCGACGTCGCGACCGCCCGCCGCCTCGGCGCCGGCCTGGCCGCGCTGTCCGCGGCGCTCTTCGCCGAGCCGAACCCCGCGGTGATCAAGGCGGTGCTGCACGCCGAGGGCCGGATCGCGACCCCCGGCGTACGCCTGCCACTGCTCCCGGCCGGTCCGGACTCGCTGGCGCTGGCTCAGTCGAGGCAGAACTCGTTGCCCTCGGGGTCGGCCATCACGATGTGACCGCCCCCCAGCGGCGGCTCGGGCTCGTGCCGGGCCAGGCGGGCGGCGCCGCGGGCCACCAGCCGCGCGCACTCGGCCTCCAGCGCGGCCATCCGCTCGTCCCCGGCCAGCCCGGGCGCGGCCCGCACGTCGACGTGCACGCGGTTCTTGACGGTCTTGGGCTCCGGCACCCGCTGGAAGAACAGCCGCGGCCCCTCGCCCTTGGGGTCGACCACCGCGGAGGCGGCGTTGTGCCGCTCCGGCGGGATCCCCATCGCGGTCAGCGCCTGCTCCCACGAGTCGAAGCCCGGCGGCGGGTCCTGGACCTTGTACCCGAGGGCGTCGGCCCAGAAGGCGGCGAGCGAGGCCGGGTCGGCGCAGTCGAACGTGATCTGGATGGTCATGCTCGCAGTCTTACCCGGATTGCGGACAGAATCGGTCCGTGATCCGGGAGACGACCACCGAGCGGGTGCTCCGCCTGCTCGCGCTGCTGCCGCGCCGCCCCGCCTGGACCGCGGCCGAGCTCGCCGCCGAGCTGCGGGTCACCGACCGCTCGGTGCGCCGCGACGTCGAGCGCCTGCGGGCGCTGGGCTACCCGGTGCACGCCACGGCCGGGGTCGGCGGCGGCTACCAGCTGGGCGCCGGCACCCGCCTCCCGCCGCTGCTGCTCGACGACGAGGAGGCGATCGCGACCGCGGTCTCCCTGCGGCTGGCCTCGGCCGGCACGGTCGCCGGCGCGGGCGAGGCGGCGCTGCGGGCCCTCGCGAAGCTCGACCAGGTGATGCCGCCGCGGCTGCGGGCCGAGGTGCGGGCCGTGCACGGGGCCACCGAGACCCTGGTCGGCCCGGGCGTGCAGGTCGACCCGGAGCTGCTGGTGACCCTGGCCCGGGCCTGCCGCGACGCCGTGCGGGTGCGGTTTCGCTACGCGGGCCGCGGCGGGCAGGAGCGGGAGCGCACGGTCGAGCCGGTGCGCATGGTGACGACCGGGCGCCGGTGGTACCTCATGGCTTGGGACGTCGACCGGGACGACTGGCGCACGTTCCGGCTCGACCGGATGCGCGAGGTGGCCGCCACCACGTGGCGCTTCCGCCCGCGGGAACACCCGGACCCGGTCGGCTACGTGCAGCGCTCGGTGACGGAGGCGCCGTACCGGTACGTGGGCCGTCTCCGGGTCATGGCGCCGATCGAGCAGGTCCAGGCCCTGATGCCCCCGCAGGTGGCCCGCCTCGAGGACCTGGGCGACGGCTCGTGCCTGCTCGTCATCGGCGGCGACGACCTCGACTGGATCGCCGTGCACGCGGCGAGGCTGCGCCTGCCCGCCCAGGTGCTGGGCCCGCCGGAGCTGCGCGACGCGATCGCCCGGCTGGCCCGCCACCTGGACGGGCTGGTGTCCTAGTCCTCTTTCGGCTTGTCCTCGCGCTGGCGCAGCTCCTCCTCGCGGCGGCGCAGGTCGGCCTCCCACTTGGAGAACATCTCCTCGTCCGCCTTGCGGTTGCGGGCCAGCTCGCGCAGGAACGCCGGGTCGTCGTCCGGCGCTATCGACCGCCGGCTCGGCCGCTGGTCCTCGGGGAAGCCGCTGCCGGGCCGCCACTGGCTCCCCGCCCCGGCCCGCGCCGCCTGCTGCGGCCGCCCGGCCACGAACCAGGCGATCCACCCGACCGGCGAGAACAGCAGGATGATGAACACCCAGGCGACCTTGGGCAGGTTGCGCACGAGGTGCTCGTCCGTCGACAGGCAGTCGATCAGCGCGACCAGGAGCATCACCAGGTCGATGAGGAAGAGCAGTCCGTAGAGGCGAATCACGCCGGACATCATGCCGGACTCGGCTTGGTCTGTCCGCCCCGTCCTCTACCATGGTTCTTCGATGCCCGACATCGACCTGCCTGCCCGGATTCACGCCGCCTGCCACCTGACCGGCGAGTTCGTCCTGCGCTCGGGCCGGACCGCGACGGAGTACTTCGACAAGTACCAGTTCGAGGCCGACCCACGCCTGCTGGACGAGGTCGCCGCCGGGATGGCCGCCCTGGTCCCGCCGGACACGGAGGTCCTGGCGGGCCTGGAGATGGGCGGCATCGCGGTGGTCGTCGCCCTGGCCCGCCACGCCGGCCTGCCCTGCGCCTTCGTCCGCAAGGCCGCCAAGCCCTACGGGACCCGCCGCCTGGCCGAGGGCGCGGCCGTGTCGGGCCGCCGCGTCCTGCTGGTCGAGGACGTGGTCACCTCCGGCGGCCAGCTCGTGCTGTCGGCCGCCGACCTGCGCGCCCTGGGCGCCGACATCACCGACGCCCTGTGCGTCATCGACCGCGAGGAGGGCGGCCGCGAGGCCCTCGCCGCCGAGTCCATCACCCTGAGCGCCCTGCTGACCCGCTCCTCCTTCGCGGCGCTCTAGAGCCGGCCACTCCGAAGGAGCGCACGGCCGCTCACGGCAGGTCGTCGAGAGCGCGGCGGTACCACGTCTCGCCGGCGAAGACGTGCAGGTCCGGGCCGCGGGCGGTCATCCGGGTCCGGGCGGGCAGCGGGGTCACCAGCACGTCCCCGTCCACGGGCGGCACGAGCCTCCCGTGCTCCCGCAACGCGGCCACTTCCTCCACGGCGGCCATGATCCCATCCTCGGCCGTGGTCAGATCCAGCCTCTGGAGCGGGCGATGCGGGCGGCCTCGTGGCGGTTGGCGGCGGAGAGTTTGGTGGCGGCGGAGGACAGGTAGTTGCGCACCGTACCCGGGGAGAGGGCGCTGCGCCGGGCGATCTCGTCGGCCGGGGCGCCGTCGGCGGCGTGGCGCAGGACGTCGGCCTCGCGCGGGGTCAGGGGGCTGTCGCCGGCGCTGATGGCCTCGGCGGCGAGCTGCGGGTCGACGTAGCGGCCGCCGGCGTGGACGGTGCGCACGACCGTGGCCAGGGTCTCGGCGGAGACGGTCTTGGGCAGGAAGCCGCGCACGCCGCCGGTCAGGGCGCGCTTCAGGTGGCCCGGCAGGCCGTGGCTGGTCACGATCATGGTGTGGCAGGACGGGAGCTCGTCGTGCAGCGCGGTGGCGACCGCGACGCCGTCGAGCTCGGGCAGCTGGAGGTCCAGCACGGCGACGTCGGGGCGCAGGGCGCGGGCCAGGCGCAGCGCCTCGGCGCCCGTGGCGGCCTGGGCGATCACCTCGAGGTCGTCCTCGAGGGCCAGGAGGGCGGCGAGCGCCCCGCGGATCAGGTGTTCGTCGTCGGCCAGCAGGATCCGGATCATTCCAGCGGTACCTCCACCGCCAGACGGAACCCGTCCGGCGGCACGCGTTCGGTGCTCAGCGTGCCTCCCACGGCGGCGAGACGCTCGGACAGGCCGGTCAGGCCGCTGCCGGGGCGGATCGCGGGGTCGGCAGGCGGGACGCCGTCGTTGGTCATGGTCAGGCGGACCGCGGCCGGGGAGGGGTCCAGGGCGACGGTACAGGTGCGGGCCTCGCTGTGGCGCAGCAGGTTCGTGGTGGCCTCGCGGACCACCCAGCCCAGCACGCCCTGGACCTGCGCCGGCAGGGCGGCCCCGTCGCCGGTGACGCGGCAGGCGATGCCCGCCGAGGCCAGCAGGGCGCGGGCGCCGGAGAGCTCCTCGGGCAGGTCGGCGCTGCGGTAGCCGCCGACGACCGCGCGCAGGTCGGCGAGGGAGTCCTGGGCGACGCGGCGCACCTCCAGCATCTCGTCCACCGCCTCGCCGCGGCCGCGCTTGGCCAGCTGGGCGGCCAGCTCGGCCTTCAGCGCGACCACCGACAGCGTCCGGCCGACGACGTCGTGCAGGTCGCGGGCGAAGCGCAGCCGCTCCTCGGCGACGGCCAGCGCGGCCTCCACGTGCCGGGCCCGGTCCAGCTCGCGGACGACCTTCAGCATCCACAGCGTGACGCGATAGGCCAGCAGTACCGCGCCCAGCAGCACGGCCAGCGTCAGCGCGGCGAGCGGGCCGCCGCCGAGCACGCCCGCGGCCACGCAGCAGGCCGCGGCGGCCGGGACGGCGGTGCGCGGGCGGACGGCCGTGGACAGCGCCGCGATGTACGCCATGGACAGCACCATGGCGAGGGCGGTGCCCAGCCGGCCGTCGCCGCCGAGCGAGCTGACCCGGCCCGCGACCGTGGCGATCGCGGTGCCGGCCAGCGTCATTGCCGTACTGACGGCGATGAGACGGCGGGGAAGCGGCCGCTCGCCGAGGTAGTGCCCGACGCCGGCCCGGGCCAGGAGCAGGCAGACCGCCGTCTGGGCCAGGTTGAGCCCCGCGACCAGGCCCGCCTCGGCGTCGCCGACGTCTGACCGGGTGAGCCCGAACGTCATCGCCGGGGCGAGCGCGATGTTCACGTAGAACGAGAGCCGGACGTACCGCTCGAAGCGCTCGGCCTTCGTCATCCGGCTCACGCTAGGCCACGAAACGAATCTCGGGGTACCGGGGCGAGGGCCGCTCGAGCAGGCGGGACGGGCGCCCGCGCAGGTACCGGTCGAAGTACGCCAGCAGGTACGCCCGCTGCGCCGCGACCGAGCGGCGCGGGTCGATGGTGCCGAAGCTGGGCTCCAGCTGCTCGGCCGGCACGCCCGCCTGCGGGAACAGCGCCTGGTAGTCGGTGAAGGACAGGTGCCCGGCGCGCAGCAGCTGCAGCCGCAGGCGGGGCCCGCGCAGGCGCGACCACAGCCGGGCCCAGGTCGGGTCGTCGTCCGGCCCGTCCGCGTCGCCCGCGCCGAAGAGCAGGAACGGCCGGTCCAGCCCGCCGTCGAGCACCGCGCCCGACTCGGTGCCGTCCAGGTTGGCCCCGGCGCGCACCCGCCGGTCCTCGTACATCATCTCGGCCGCGGTCGCCCCGCCGAGGGAGTGCCCGAACATCCCGACCCGGGCGAGGTCGAGCGCGCCCGGCAGCCCCGCCGGCAGCGGCGCCCGCTCGGCGTCGGGGTTGCGCCCGTGGGCGAGGAACAGCAGCCGGTCCAGCACGAACCGGGTGTCGGCGACCCGGGTGCGCAGCGCCTCGGCGATGATCGGCTCGGCGCCGTCCGGGTCGGTCGGCTCGGGGACGGCCCGCGCCTCGGTCCGCCCGCCGGGGAACTCGACCAGCGACGAGTCGTGGGTGTGGTCGATGGTGACGACGACGTACCCGTGGCTGGCCAGCTCCTCGACGACCGCGGTGCCCGCCGTGCGCTCCACGCCGAGCCCGGGGGAGTAGACGACGACCGGCCGACGACCGGCCGCCGCTGGCGCCCCGAGGTACGCGTGGGTGACCGGCAGCGTGTAGGTGGACCCGGGCGGGGCGAGCGCGGCCGCGAGGGCCGGCGACACCCAGGGCGCCCTGACCCGGCCGCGCACGTCGCACGCGGGGTACCAGACCTGGACCATCAGCTCGCGGGTCCGCCGGCCCGGCACCCACGGGTCGGGCCGCGAGGGGTCGATCAGGTGCATGGATGCGGTACCGATGGCCTCCGGCCCGGTCGGCGCGGGCAGCGTCAGGCGGGTCGGGGCGGGCGCGGCGGCCGCGAGCGAGGGCGTGGCCGCGACCGAGACCGCGGCCGCCGGAACCGCCGCGAGGAGCGTGCGTCGTCTCATGCCTGAGAGTCTTCGGCCCGCGCGGGCGCCGCTGCAGTGCCGCCGCGCACCGGTTCGTGTGCCGCCGTCCCGGCCGGACGATGACGTTTGTCATCTCACGACTACACAAAGTTTTTGGATCCGGTTGGTCCGGTCGCGGGTGGGGCGTTCGTCATTAGGGTTGAGAACGGCCAGTAGAGGAGAGCGCGATGAAGTACATGATGTTCGTCTGCACCGACTCGGAGCCCGACACCGACAAGGAGAACGCTCCCGACATCGAGCAGTGGGTGGCCGAGAATGACGCCGCCGGCCGGCGGATCCTCGGCTCGGTGCTGGCCCCGCCGGAGGCGGCGACGACCGTCCGGGTGCGCAGCGGCGAGCTGCTTGTCACCGACGGGCCGTTCGCCGAGACCAAGGAGGTCATCGTCGGCTTCGACCTGCTCGAGTGCGCCGACCTGGACGAGGCCATCGCCGTGGCCCGGGCCCACCCGATGTCGCACGGCGGGCGCATCGAGATCCGGCCGCTCGTGGACCTCGAGCAGTGATGGGCGGGCGGCCGGGCACCTCCGCCGCGGGGGTGTCCGGTGCCCGCACACCGGTCGCGGTGGCGGCGGCCACGGCGGCGAGGGAGGCGTATCCGCAGATCGTGGGGGCGCTCATCCGCATCACCGGGGACTGGGACCTGGCGGAGGACTGCGCGCAGGAGGCGCTCGCGGCGGCGCTGCAGCGGTGGCCGGTCGGCGGGGTGCCGGACAAGCCGGCCGCGTGGCTCATGACGGCGGCCCGCAACCGGGCCATCGACGTGCTGCGGCGGGCCAGCGTCGAGCGGGTCAAGCTGCGGGAGCTGGCGGTGCTGGAACGGGGGGAGCCGGAGCGGATCGGGACCGGAGGATTCGGCGACGATCGGCTCCGGCTCGTGTTCACCTGCTGCCATCCGGCGCTTCCGCTGGAGGCCCGGGTGGCGCTGACGCTGCGGACGATCTGCGGGGTGCCGACCGCCGACATCGCGCGGGCGTTCCTCGTCGGCGAGGGGACGATGACCCGGCGGCTGACGCGGGCCAAGACGAAGATCGCGCAGGCCGGGATCCCGTACCGGGTGCCGGAGGGGCCGGCGCTGGCGGAGCGGCTGCCGGGGGTGCTCGGGGTGTTGTACCTGCTGTTCACCAGCGGGTACAACGCGGACGGGTCGGCCGCCTTCGCCGACGAGGCGATCCGGCTGGCCCGGCTGCTGGTGGCGCTGCTGCCGCGGGTCGCGCCGGACGAGTCGGATCTGTCGGAGGTCTCCGGCCTGCTGGCGCTGTTCCTGTTCCAGCACTCGCGGCGGGACACCCGGCGGGACGAGGAGGGGCGGCTGCTCACGCTCGACCGGCAGGACCGGTCGCGGTGGGATCGGGAGGCGATCGCGGAGGGGGTGTCGATCGTCGCGGGGCTCGGGGGGCGCAACGGGCCGTACACGCTGCAGGCCCGCATCGCGGCGGGGCACGCCACGGCGCCGTCGGCCGGGGAGACGGACTGGCCGGGGATCGCGCGGTGTTACGACGAGCTGTGGCGGTTGCAGCCGACGCCGGTGATCGCGCTGAATCGGGCGGTGGCGCACGGGTTCGCGTTCGGGCCCGAGGCCGGGCTCGGGCTGATCGCCGAGGCCCGGGCCGGGGGCGCGCTCGAGGACTACCCGCACGCGCTCGCCGCCGAGGCCGACCTCACGGGGCGGGCGGGCGACCCGGTGCGGGCCGCGGCGCTGTTCCGCCGGGCGGCGGAGCTGACCCACAGCGAGGCCGAGCGGGTCGCGCTGCTCGACCGCGCCGCCGAAGTCGCCCCGCCCGGCGGCTGAAGCACCGGCCTTGTGGGTCTTGGCACGGCGGCGCTGGCAGGGAGGCCCCCAGGGCCGCCAGGGCGCGTAGGAGTCGGTGCCGCGTCGAGGGCAGGTCCGGCATCTCGGCAACGGTCTGCCCCGTGGGCGCGTAGTCGATCCCGGGATTGGTCGGTCACTGCATCCGTTGCACCCGGAGCACGGCGGACCCCCCGGAGGGGGCGGGGGTCGGCGGGTGGCCCCAATCGAGCGGCACACCGGCACACACCGCTACGACCTGCGCGCCTGGGTCCGCGCGGTCCTGCGCACGTCGACCGGCACGTACTGCACGCTCCAGCCCACACACCGGCGCAGGTTCTGCCAAAACCGATCAAGTGCGCCGCACTCTGCGCGGCGCATTCGAGCGCTTAACCAGCCATCTGGCAGCGTCCGCCGCGATGGCTGGTGGGCCGGGTCGACATTGCCGCCTACTTAACCTGGCTGAGCCGGCGAACGAAACGCCGGAGGACTGCCACGAGCTCGCTCGGATTGGTCAACGCTTCCACCGGAATACGATCAACGAAGCCAACCCCTGCGTCCCGGAGCAGGTGATCCCGGGTTGCGTCCATCGCTCGGCGTGAGTTGTGATGCGGCCCGTCGACCTCCAGAACGCCTGCCCTGCCGCCATACGTGATCAGAAAGTCCGGCTCCCAAGTGTGATCAGGGATGCGGCCTCCAGCAAGAGGGTAGATTCCGATCGTATTCTCCCGCGGCAGCTCGTTTTCCTGGATCCCCTTCAGTGCGTCGTACACCGCAAGTTCGCCCTCGTTCGTGAACGAGAGGAAGTCCCTGACGTATACGGGCGGTCCACTGCGGACTTTGCGGGCGTGGTTGGTTGGCCGCTTTCCGGTTAGTTGGCTGCGAACTTGCCCCCGCCAGCCAGGCCCCACTGGTGGCAGGATCTCGCGCACCCCGAGCCACGCCAGCCCATAGCGAAACCGTGTGTCTACCTCCTTGAGAGCATTCCTGATCTCCTCCATGACTTCGTCGGTAAATCTCATGCGCTGATCGGCAGGCACCTCAAGCCAAAGGTCATACTCCTGGCACTCCGGGTCCCACTCGACAATCGGGCCTTCCGCATCGACCAGCAACGCCACAAGATCCCGCTTCCCTCGTTGCAAGAGAAGTGCCGCTGTGTGGCCGAGTGCCGCGTCAGCTCTCATACCAAGAGCAGCCTCTTCAGTCAGCCTAGGGTCCTCTAGAAGTTCGCTGTAGGTACGGGTATCCGGCTTGGTTTCCGCAGGTGGCGGCCAATCTGGAGCATCCACGACATGCCTCCGCAGAGAAGACTTAGGGTCGAACCGACCGAGCCTATCCCAGGGGTACGACAGTTTTGCTTCACGCGACAGCCGTGATGGCCGGCTAGATCTATTTGAGCTACCGCGACGTCCACCGGGCTACAGACCGTTGCTCCCGCGGCCTTGTTCTCCGCGTGTAGTTACGCTCTTTGCCTCCGGCGGGACCTCTGGCTCCGGGGAGGTCGCTAGGCTCCCCGGATGCCGCCAGCTGTCCGAGCCGAGCAGACCGGCACCGGGCGCGCCAGGCCAAGCCGCTTCGCGGTCGCCTACGGCGAGCCTGGCCCGCCCAGCGCCGCCCCGCTTGGGGCAATGGTGGCCGACGGCATACGGGGAGACTCCGCTCTCCTGGTGGGTGACGCGGACGCAATCAGGGGCGCGGCAAGCAGCTCCGCGAGGAAAGCGGCCCCGGCGCTGGCGCGCCGGGGCCGTACGCCATGCGGGCCGCAAGCCGCGCCAAATTCGGTCCTACGGCAGCCAGCCAGGAGCAACAAAAGTCGCTCCTGCGGGCCGATCAGTCGATCGGTATGCCGGCCTGCTGTAGCAGATGCTTGGCGTACGCCGTCATCACAACGGAGAGCGTGCTCCCAACGGCCTTCTCGACGGTCTCCAGCGCGCGCTGCATGAAGGTTTTCACGACGTCAGCGTTCGGCTGGTCGCGGACTAGTTCGCCTTCCACGACATCGAGGTCCCGCGCGAGATTTGCCTGGTCGGTCTCGTCCAGTTGGAAGACCGATGAAGCTTCCTTCAGGGCCTTCACTAGCGCTGCCAACTCGTCGCCTGCCAGGCCCTCCGTGGTCGTTGTTGCGGTCTGCGTGACCGCCTCGCTTGCCCAGGCCAAGTTGCCCGACACGTTGCCGTGGATGCTGATGTTGTGCGTGCTGGCGCCGCGTCCTTCGTTGTGACGCACGTAGTCAGCCACCGATCCCTTAAAGTGCTCTGCGCAGTCGACACCCTTGTCCGTAAGGACGGGTTGAGCCACCCACTCCCGCTCCGCGTACGTCACACCGTCGATCAACCCTTTTCTCTTCAGGTAGATCAGTGCGGCTTCAAGATCGTCGAGTGAGAGCGGTACCGCCTCGTACAAGCTAATGGGATCGACCATCATCGGGCCGAGGTCATCGGCCTCGTATCCAGGCTGCGAGTAAAGCCACCTGACGATGGCGTTGCGGGCGGCAGCGTTCCGGCCCACCGGGTCAAGTCGGCGCTCTCGCCTGGCTTCGACCGCCTCACTTCCACTACCTGTGATCGTGGCTCCGGATGCCTTTAGGCCGTTCGTCTCGATGAATTTGATCAGCCCTTGGCGATCCAGCATGCGAAGAATTCCCCGCCAGACGCCGTCGTCCTGTGAGCTGTACAACTCCCCCAGCAGCGCAACGATGCCGGGAACCTGTCCCGGGTTGCTCCTTTCAAAGTCGTACAACAGGTCCAGGAAACGAATCCGACGGATCTCCGTCTCGGTCACTGCCCACCTTCCTCTCGGCGAATCACCGTAGCGCAGAGTTGTGCGAACATCTGTCGCAACGCGCCCCGCGATCGTATGGCCTCTCAACCGCGGTTCGTTGGTCCACAGATACGCACTCCGGGATTCGCCCTGCCCGTCCAAGCGGTCAACGGGCTGAACAGTCGATGCGGGCTTCGGTAACCGGTCCTAGCTACGCAAAGCAGACAGACGGCCGTCGGCTGCGTGCGCACAACCCGACTTGCTATGGTCCCTGGTTGCACTGACCAGAGCAAAACTATGAAACGGCCGCTTTCAGGTCGGTGCCGACGGCTTTGAGGGTCGTGCGGACGCGGCCCAGGGCCACCGTGTCCGCCGGATCCGCGGACAGCGCGCGCAGGTCGGGCAGGGCGCCGGTGAGGGCGTCGACCCAGGCCAGCTCGCGGCGCTCGCGGAAGCGGCGGATGGCCAGCAGCGGCTGGGCGGCCTCGCGCAGGGCGCCCACCTGGCGCACGGCCAGGGCGTAGTCGCCGTCGCGGGCCGAGCGCAGGGTCTCCGCGGTCCGCTTGTGCAGCACGGCGCCCGTGCGGATGGGGGCGAGCAGCGTGGCGGGCAGGATCGCGCACAGTGCGCCCACGAACACCGCGAGCAACCGGGTACCCAGCAGCGGCAGCGCCTCGGTGCCGGACACGCCGAGCAGCGAGTACAGCAGGGCAAGAGCCGCGGTCACGCCGGCGGCCCACCAGGCGTAGCCGTACTGGCGCAGGGAAAAGGCGGCGGCGAGGATGGCCAGCAGCAGCGCGACGGCCACCTGCCGGTGGTCGCCGATGAGCAGGGTCAGGCACGTGGCCACCGCCGTGCCGCCCAGCGCGCCGAGGGTTCGGTGGGCGCCCTTCAGCAGCGCGTCGCCGCGGGAACGGGCCGCCGCGCCGACCGTGTACGCGCTGATCACGGTCCAGGCCCAGTGCTCGCCGAACACGGTCTGGCCGATGGTGAACGCCAGCGTCAGGGCCAGGGCCGACTGCGCGGCGCGCCAGGCGTGGATGCGGGGAGCGGCCGTGCTCGGCAGCTCCTCCTCGGCCGGCTGCACGCGGAGCAGGCCGTATACCTCGGCGACGAAGACCGCCAGCGTGGCCCACGCCAGGGTGCGCAGCGGATGCGGGCCGGGGTTGATCGGGGCGATGAGCATGCCGATCAGGGGCAGGATCAGGGCGCGGCCGAAGCGGCCGGCGGCCGGCCCGAGCGCGCGGGCGGCGGTGGCGGCGGCGACCGTGACGACGAAGAAGGCGTCGCCGAACGCGTGCGCGGTGTGGAACAGCACGGCGAAGGTGGCGATCACGACGGCGCCGACGGGGACCAGGAGGAGGCGCCACGGACTGCGGGCGTGCGCGGATCGGGCCGACATCAGGCTCACGGCGGCGCCGAGCACGACGATGCCGATGCCGGTGTGCGCGGCGCCGGCGATGGGGGCCAGCGTGGCCACGGTGGCGAGCACCGGGGCGAAGCCGGCCACCGCTGCCCAGATATTACGCACCTGCTGAATATCGCAGCGCGTTACCGTGAGCGTCAAGCATCGGCTTTTGTGAGGCGCACCCGCTTGGAACCCGACCCGGATCTCTCCGCCGCCCGCGCGGTGCGGCGCGCCATCCAGCGGCTCTCGCGGCGGCTGCAGCTGCAGCGGGACGCCGACGGGCTCAGCCTGACGAAGATCAGCCTGCTCGGGCACCTGGCCCGCAAGGGGCCGATGGCGGCCGGGGCGCTGGCCGCGGCCGACCGGCTGCAGCCGCAGTCGGTGACGCGCGTGCTGGCCGAGCTCGAGGCCGACGGGCTCATCGAGCGGCTCGCCAACGTCGCCGACAAGCGGCAGCGGGTGTTTTCGATCAGCGAGGCGGGGCGGGTCACGCTGGCCGCGGACATGCGCGTGCGCGACGAGTGGCTGGCGGGCGCGCTGCGGGCCGAGCTCACCCCGGCCGAACGCGACGCCGTGCTGCACGCGGCCGCGATCCTGGACCGCCTCGCCGATGCCGACTAGCTGATGTTCCCGGCCTCGGCGCCGATGGTGGTGTCCGGGCCGTGGCCGGTGTGCACGACGGTGTCCGGCGGCAGGGTCATCAGGCGCTCGCGGATCGAGGCGAGGATCGTCGGCTTGTCCGAGAACGATCGGCCGGTGGCGCCCGGGCCGCCCTCGAAGAGCGTGTCGCCGGAGAACAGGACGCCGAGCTGCGGGGCGTACAGGCAGACCGCGCCGGGGCTGTGCCCGGGGGTGTGGAGCACCCGCAGTTCCACGCCGGCCACCGCGATCGATTGATTGTCGGTAAGGTGCGTATTCGGTTCGAGAGCGGGGTGCTTCATGTGCCACAGCGGCAGATCGTCCGGGTGCAGCAGGATCGGTGCGCCGGTGCGCAGCGCGACGTCGGGCGCGGCGTCGATGTGGTCGTCGTGACCATGGGTGCACACGATGGCGACGGCACGGCGCTGACCGAGCGCGTCCAGGATCGCCTCGGCGTCGTGGGCGGCGTCGATGACCAGCGCCTCCTGCTCGTCGCCGACGATCCAGACGTTGTTGTCGACGTCAAAGGTCTCGCCGTCGAGCGAGAACGTGCCCGACGTGACCAGCCGCTCGATGCTCACCATGGGCACCAACCCTATGCGGTCCCGTGGCCCGGCGCCCGGCAACGTCGCACGTTGCGCGACGACGTGCAGGTGGGGGCGTACGGGTACCGCGTGTTTCGCCCCGCGTTCACTCCCGCCGCCGTGCTGACCCAGGACCGCGAGCTGCTGACCGGCCGGCGCACCGCCCTGCGCATGCTGGCCCTGGCCGAGCTGGTCGGCGACCGCACGCTGGTCGCCTTCCCGCTGCGCGACGGGCGCGGCATCCCCTTCGACCTGGTGCTGGCCGACGAGGGCCTGCGCTTCCCGGCGGCCCGGTGGTCGGACGTGCGGCAGCGGCTCGGGGCCGGGCGCCCGGAGCCGCACTGGACCCGGCCGGCCGCCCCCGCGGCGAAGCGGCGCAAGGACCCGCGGGCCGAGGCGACCCGGCACGCGCTCGTCGTGCCGGTCGACCCGCCGCGCACCGACCTGGAGCGGCTCCGGCGGGGCGAGCTGGACCTGGGCTACCTGCGGGTCCGGCTGACCGACTGAACGGGCTCGGCCGGCAGGCCCGCCTCGCGCAGGGTCAGCACGTCGTCCGTGGCCCGCAGCACGGCCAGCACGCCCGGGTCGGGGGCGGCGTGCACGGGCTCGTAGTCGCGCTCCCCGGCCGCCGGATCGACGGCGAACGCGAGCCGCGGGCCGTCGAGCGAGAACTGCGCGTCGACGCCCGGCTTGTTGCCGCGAGGGTCCTGCCGGTGCCATCTTCCTTCGAGGTGTACGGCGACCAGCCCGTGCAGCACGAAGCCCCCGTCATCGGTCGCGAGCCGCTGGTAGCACAGCCCGGCCGGCACCCCCTCGGCCCGCAGCAGGGCGGCCAGCAGGTGCGACTTGGCGTAGCAGAGCCCGACCCGGTGCTCGAGCACCTCGGCGGCGGTCACGGTGACCCGCGGGTCGTCGACGTCGAAGGAGTGGTGCACCTCGTCGCGCACGAACTCGTACGCCGCCCGGGCGAACCCGGCGTCGCCCGGCCGCTCCGCCCGAAGCCGGGCCGCCGCCGCGCGCACCGCGGGATGGTCGGACTGCACGACGTCGTCGGCGGCGAGGTACGGGTCGGCCGGCATGCCGGAAGCCTACGCCGGGCCGCCTCAGCCGCGGGCGGGCAGCTCGAGCGGGAGGGGCACCATGCCCACCATTTTCCCCGGTCGGCGGGCTAACGTGACCGGTGTGGGGGCGGACGCATCGCAGTCGCCGGCGCCGCGCAGCTGCCATGCTCGGGACCTGGCGGCGCTCATCGGGCTGCTCGCGGTGCTCGAGGGTCAGCTCATGGTCGACGGGGCGGTCCCCGAGCGCCTCGCGGGGCGGATCCGGGGGAGGTTCGAGCGGGCCGGGCTGCTGGCGCCCGGAGGAGACGCCGGGGACCTGCGGCGGGCGATCAACGGCCTCAACCACCGGCTGCGGTACGCGCTCGGCGAGTACCCGGAGCCGCCCCGCTGAACGCGCGGGGCGGCTCTGTGAGGTGGGGGTCAGCCGCAGTTGGCGGTGAACTGGTACCAGGTGTAGCCGCTCGTGCCCGGGGTGAAGATCGGGCCGACGTGGTACGTCGTGGGCGTGGCGCCGTTGCAGAAGTAGGTCAGGGAGCCGTTGCTCGACGCGACGAAGGCCCACGGGTAGCCGGACGCGCCGTTGTAGCGCTCGAGGACCAGGTAGGCGACGGCCGAGCCGGGGCAGGCGTTGGTCGCGGTCACCCGGATCGCGGTGCTGTCGATCGAGTACGAGTAGTTGAAGCCGTAGCAGGAGTCGGCCGGGCCGGCGGCGGCCGGCTGGGCGGGCGACACCACGGGCAGAAGGGCGGCGGTGGCGATGGCGGTCGCGGCGATGGCGCGAAGCTTCATGGGTCAACCATTCGTGCGCTCGGAACGAGAATGACCGGGCCCGGGTGGTCGACCCTGTGATCGACAGGGATCGTCCGCGGTAAATCTGGTGCGACGATCGTAGCTTCGGCATCAGGGTCGCGCAATAACGCGACGAGTTGACGAAATTACCTACGGTGGGCCAGTCCGTCGGCGACCAGGGCCAGGCCCCGGCCCTTCGAGGACTCGGGCAGGCGCTGCTCCATGACCAGGGCGCCGGCGATCACGGCGTGCAGCTCCGTCGTGGTCAGGTCCGGGCGTACGGCGCCGGCCGACTGGGCCCGGGTCAGCAGCGTGGCGATGGCGGACTCCAGGGCGGCGCCGGCCTCGTGGATCGGCTCGCCCAGCCGGGTGGTCTCGGTCAGGGCGGCGGACAGCGCCAGGTTCTGGGCGGCCTCGGCGGCCAGGCGGTGGAAGAACGCGTAGAACGCCTCGCCGGCGTCGGGTGCGCCGGCCAGCTCGCCGGCCAGGGTGGTCAGCTCCTGCAGGCGGTCGGCGATCACCGCGGCGAAGAGGGCGTCCTTGGTCGGGAAGTGGCGGTGCACCGTGCCCGGTCCGACGCCGGCCCGGCGGGCCACGTCGTCCAGGCTCACGGCCGGGCCCTCCTCGGCGAACGCGGCGCGGGCCGCGGCCAGGATGCGCTGGCGGTTGCGGACGGCGTCGGCGCGCATGCGGTACCACCCCTTGAAACCGGGGCGAGCGCCCCGCTAAAGTGCGAAAGTAAGCGGGGTGAACGCCCCGGTTACCGGAAGGACCTACTGCGCATGATTATCGTGACCGGGGCAAACGGGCCGTTCGGGCGGCTCGTGGCCGAGCACCTCGCGCGCCTCGTGCCCGCGGGCGACATCGCCGTCAGCGTGCGCGACGCGGGCAAGGCCGAGCCGCCGGCCGGCGTGCAGGTCAGGACGGCGGACTTCGGGGCGCCGGAGTCGCTGCCGAAGGCGTTCGAAGGGGCCGGGACCGTCTTCGTCAACGCCACCTACTACGGGACGCCGCCGGAGGTCCGGGCCGGGCACATGCGCTCGGCGCTCGACGCGGCGGTGGCCGCCGGTGCCCGGCGCATCGTCGTCACCAGCTGGGCCGACGCCGGGCGCAGCACCATCCCGTCGACGCTCGACTTCGCGCGGACCGAGCGGCTCGTCGAGGAACTGCCGGTCGACTGGACGATCGTCCGGGTCGGGTACGGGCTCGCCGCGGCCCTCGCCCGGGACGTGATCGCCGGGCGGCGCGACGGGGTGCTCACGGCCCCGGCGGGCAACGCGGCGCTGGCCGTCGGGGCGACCGCGGACCAGGCCGAGGCGGTTGCCCGAATCCTGACGACAAAGCACGACAAGATGCGTTACGACCTCACGGGCCCGGACACCGTCGGCTGGGACGAGCTGGCCGCGATGGCCGGGGTCGAGTACCGCCCCGAGCCCGAGGCCGCCTACCGCGCCCGCTGCCTGCGCGCCGGGTTCCCGGAGCGCGCCGCCGACCAGCTGCTCGATCTCTACGCGGCGATCCGCTCGGGGTGGGCCGGGACTCCCACGGGTGACCTGGAGCGACTGCTCGGCCGTCACCCGGTCCTCGCCCGCGCGGCGGTGCGGGAGGCGGTCGACGGCTGGGCGTGGTAGAGGCCCTGACCCATGGCCCGAGAGGGTGAAGCGCCGCTGAATCCGGACCGAACAGCCGGGTGGATCGGCCGGTCCGGGGCAGGCGGGAGGGCGTCGCGGCGACTAGGCTCACGATCTTGTGGCGATGCCTTGCGTGACGTGTGGTGCCCCCGGACACGACACCCGCGGCGCCTTTCTCTGCGTCAGGCACGGCGGGGTGCCCTCCGCGGCGTTCGTGGCGGCGCTGGTGGCCGACCCGCCGGCGCCGATCGACGAGCTCGACGAGATCGAGGACCGGCCGCCTGCGGCGCTTCGGGTGTACACCTGGCTCTTCGTCGTCGTCGTGGCGCTGCACGCGGTGCTGCTCCTCGTCGACGTGCTCGTGCTGCGACGGGAGGACGAGGTGCTGCGGGCCTACGCGACCGAGCCCGACACCATCGACCGGCCCGCCACCACGGCCGTGTTCGCGCTGGTCGACCGGGTCGCCGGGGCGGTCACCGTGGCGCTGTGGGTCACGCTGCTGATGTTCGCCGTCTGGTTCGGGCTCATCGGGCGGGTGGCCGACCGGCTCGGGCACGACCGGCGCGACGTGCTGCGGCACTGGACGTACCTCGGCTGGCGGCTCACCCTCGTGCCGCTGGTGATCTACCTCTTCATCGAGGCGGCGCGGGACGAGGTGCACCCGGCGGACCGGGCCGGGTTCGTGGCCGAGGCCCTGGCCGTCAACCACACGGCGATCATGTTCTCCTCGCTGCGGATCGTGATGCTGGCGCTGCTGGGCGCCTTCGTGGTGGTCGTCTGGCGCCGGCTCAACCCGCGCGAACCGGTGATCCCGCCGCCGTACTAATCGTGCTCCATCCACCACTCCGTGAACTCCCGGCACTGCCCGACGGTGTCCAGGCGGATGAGCCACAGGTTGCTGTAGGTGGCGTGCGGATAGGTGGTCGTGCCCTGGATGACGCTCAGGTCCGGGCCCACCGTGACCGGGAACCACGAGAACGAGGTCTGCCCGGGGGCGTCCCGGCGGGCCAGCCACTCCGCGACGATGGCGTCCCGGCCGCGCCACGGCTCGGCGTAGGGCGCCGGGTAGTAGGCCGCGTCCTCGGCGAACAGGGCCGCGATGTCGTCGCTGGTGTTGCTGCTCCACGCCCGCATGTAGCCCTCGACCCAGCGGGTCACGGCCTCCAGATCCGTCATGGGCTATTCCTACACGTAGGCTGGAACCGTGGCGAGGTACTTCGACGTGCACCCGGACAACCCGCAGGCCCGGCTGCTGCAGCAGATCGTGACGATCCTGCGCGCGGACGGGCTGGTCGCATACCCCACGGACTCCTGCTACGCGCTGGGCTGCCAGCTGGGCAGCCGGCCGGGGCTGGAGCGGATCCGGGAGGTCCGCCGCCTGGACGACCGGCACCACTTCACCCTCATGTGCCGCGACTTCGCCCAGCTCGGGCAGTTCGTGCAGATCTCCAACGCGGTGTTCCGGCTGGTCAAGGGGGCGACCCCGGGCAGCTACACGTTCATCCTGCCGGCCAGCCCGGAGGTGCCGCGGCGGCTGCTGCACCCGAAGAAGCGCACCGTGGGCGTGCGCATCCCGCAGCACACGGTGACCCAGGCCCTGCTGGCCGAGCTGGGGGAGCCGCTGCTGTCCAGCACGCTGCTGCTGCCCGGGCAGGACGAGCCGATGACCCAGGGCTGGGAGATCAAGGAGCTGCTCGACCACCAGCTCGACGCGGTCATCGACGGTGAGTGCGGCACCGAGCCGACCACCGTGGTGGACCTCTCGGGTGACGAGCCGGAGATCCTGCGCGTGGGCGCCGGTGACCCCGACCGTTTTGCGTGAGCGCTCAAGCTCAATAGTCGCCGGCCCCCGCCCACTCGTGGGCGTCCTGGCCACCCGCTGACGCCCGCCGCGGCGCACGCTCGACCACCAACTCGGCGGGCTTCCGACGGTCGCCGGCGCTGGTCGCATGCTCCATGCCGGCAGGAAAGGTCAGCTCGGCGCGTGCGTGGCCGATAGGGCGTGGACGGGTGGCCGAGATCGGCAATTGGAGTTGGCGCATGGCGTGGGGACGGGCCTCGAAGGATTCAGCCGTAACTCGGAGTCTGCCGGCGGACGGCGGGCAGCTGGCGGCCGTGACCGCCGAGCGTGACGCGCTCAGGGCGGAGATCGCGTCGCTGCGGTCCACCGAATCGGCGTCCCTCGAACGCTTCCAGCTGATGACCGACGCGGCCGGGATCGGCCTGTGGGACATGGACGTCGTGGCCGACGATCCGGTGAACCCGAACAACACGTTCAACTGGTCCCAGGACTTCCGCCGCATGCTGGGCTTCACCGACGAGCGCGACTTCCCGAACATGCTGTCCAGCTGGTCGTCGCGCCTGCACCCCGACGACCTGGACCGGGTGGTCACCGCGTTCATGCACCATCTCAACGATCGCACCGGGCGCACTCCGTACAACATCGAGTACCGGCTGGCGCTCAAGGACGGCAGCTACCGCTGGTTCCGGGCCACCGGGGCGACCAAACGCGACCACAGCGGGCTACCGCTGCGGGTCGCCGGCGCGCTGTTCGACATCGACAACGAGAAGAACCTCATGGCCACCGCGGAGCGTCAGCTGGCGCAGCTGTCCGCTTCCGCGGCGCGGCTCGGGCAGGTCAGTCAGGACCTCGGACAGGCCGTGACGGCGGCCGCCGCGCGGGCGAACGAGGCGGCCGCCACGATCGGCAAGCTCGACGCCAGCAGCATCGAGATCGGCAACGTCGGCAACCTGATCACCAGCATCGCCGCGCAGACCAACCTGCTGGCCCTCAACGCCACCATCGAAGCGGCCCGAGCCGGCAGCGCCGGCAAGGGGTTCGCGGTCGTCGCCGGCGAGGTCAAGGAGCTCTCCACCGAAACCGGGCAGGCCACTGAGCAGATCGGGG
The DNA here is from genome assembly GCF_039532525.1 of Dactylosporangium salmoneum. Taxonomy (NCBI): domain Bacteria; kingdom Bacillati; phylum Actinomycetota; class Actinomycetes; order Micromonosporales; family Micromonosporaceae; genus Dactylosporangium; species Dactylosporangium salmoneum. Next base: position 113,300 of record NZ_BAAARV010000023.1, on the reverse strand, counting down.
TGCAGATCAAGCAGATCCGGGCGCAGACCGGCGAAGCCGTCAAGAGCATCCAGCAGATCAACGCGACCATGGAGCGACTGCGTTCGACGCAGGAGGCCGTCGACTCACTCGTGCGGGAACAGAGCGTCCCGGTGCCGCACCACCGCTGAAGCCATTAGCCGGCCGGGAAGTCCGCGCCGCGGGCGAGGCGCTCCGCGGTACGGATGTCGGTCAGGGCGTCCTCCAAGCCGGCGGTGACGGCGTCGAAGGCGGCGTGGCCCAGGACCAGTCGCCGCGGCGGCGGGTCCGCGGCCATCGCGGCGAGCACCGCCCGGGCGCCGCGGGCCGGGTCGCCCGGCTGGCGGCCGTCCTGCTCGATCATCGCCGCGCGGACGCCGGCCAGCATCGGCGCGTAGGCGTCGACGCGCTCCTCGACCGGCTCGTCGGCGAAGCCGGAGTACGCCTTCGTCCGGAACGCCCCCGGCTCGACCGCCAGCACGCGGATGCCGAACGGGGCCACCTCGGCCCGCAGCACCTCGGTCGCCCCCTCCAGGGCGTGCTTGGCCGCGCTGTAGTAGCCGAAGCCGGTCACCCCGCGCAGGCCGGCCGCCGACGACATGTTGACGATCCAGCCGCCGCCGCGGGCCCGCATGCCGGGGAGGACGGCGCGGGTGACGGCCATGACGGCGAAGAAGTTCAGCTCGAACTGGCGGCGCATCGCCTCCTCGGGGGAGCCCTCGATCGAGCCGTACCAGCCCCGGCCGGCGTTGTTGACGAGCACGTCGACGCCGCCGAAGCGCTCCTCGGCGGCCCGTACCGCGCGGGTGACCGCCTCGCCGTCGGTGACGTCCAGCGGCAGCACCAGCGCCCGGTCGCCGTGCCGCTGTGCCCAGTCCTTCAGGGCCTCGGGGCGGCGGGCCGTGAGCACGACGCGGTCGCCGGCTCCGAGTGCCGCGTCGGCGAACGCCGGGCCGAACCCGCCGGGCGTGCCGCCGGTGATGAACCATGTCCTCATGGGTCAAACGTCCGGCCTCTCCCGGGGAGAGGGTCAAGCGATGCTGACGATCGGGGAGTTCGCCACGCTCACCCAGCTGAGCGTGCGCACGCTGCGGCGCTACCACGAGGGCGGGCTCCTCGAGCCGGCCGTCGTCGACCCGGGCAGCGGGTACCGCTACTACGCGCCCGCCCAGATCCCGGCCGCGCAGGTCATCCACCGGCTGCGGGAGCTGGACGTGCCGCTGGCCGAGGTGCGGGCGATCCTCGCCACCGACGACCCCGGGGAGCGGTCCGGCCTCGTGGCCGGGCACCTGAAACGGCTCGAGGACGAGCTAGAGCGGAGCCGGCACACCGTCGCCTCGGTCAAGCGGCTGCTCGCCCCCGAGGCGACGGCGGTACAGCTGCGGTCGCTTCCGGCCCGGACCGTCGCCGGCGTGCGCGCGCATGTGGCCAGGGACCAGGTGATTCCCTGGTACGAGGCGGCGATGGCCGAGCTGGACGCCGCCTTCGCGCCGGACGAGTGGACCGGGCCGCCCGGCGGGCAGTACGCCAACGAGCTCTTCACCGAAGGAGCCGGCGACGTGCTGGTGTTCCGGCCGGTGCGCGAGCCCCGGGGGAAAGCGGTCGAGCTGCCGGCCGCCGACCTCGCCGTCGCCGTGCACCTCGGGGCGCACGACGACATCGACGTCACCTACGGCCGGCTCGGGGCCTGGGTGGTCGAGCACGCCCTGGCGGTGGCCGGGCCGATCGAGGAGGCGTACCTCCCCGGCGGCCGCACCGAGATCGGCTGGCCCGTCTTCCGTCTCACTCCCGGATGACGAGGTCGTTCGCCAGCGGCTTGAGCCGACGTTAAGGTGACGCTGGTGAATCTGTCTGAGGCGCAGGACGGGTATCGGCGGGCGATTGCCGACTGCAAACAGGCGTTGGCGACCGCCGAGCCGGTCGGCGGGTGCCGATCGGCCGCTCTCGGCCGCATCGAGGCCGTCCGGAAGGCCGCGATGCGGTCTGTCGATGCGTACACGACCAGGAGGTTCATGCCGGTCAACACCCGCCGGGGACTGGTCGCCAAGCTGGACCGGCTCCACCACGCGGCGCTGGCCGAATTGGATTTGATCACCGGTGCTGTGTAGGGCCTGCTTCTGACCAAGCCGTTGGTGCCGGCCGGCACCAACGGCGCTGGGTCATTGTGGGAAGTCGGCCGGGTCGACCGAGTCGGTGTGCGCGTTGCCGCCGACGGACGCCTTGAGGGTGATTTCCCAGGTGGTGTACTGCCTGCTGGTGGTCTTGAAGTCGATCGGGTCCGTGAACTTCGACAGGTCGCAGTTGCGGGTGAAGCCGGCGACGCCGGCGTCCCAGTCCGCGCCGGTCGCCAGGTAGACGTCGTAGCTGCCGTCCCGCACGCGCTTGACCTTGAACGTCTGGCCGGCCGAGATGTAGACCGTCGTGGCGGTGACCTTCGTGCCCTTCGGCACGAGGCTCACCACGACGTCGGTGTCGCCGCCGCCGTTGTTGATCGTGAACTCGCCGGAGCCGTTGAGCGTGCCCTTCTTCACATACGTGCCGTTGGCCAGCTTGCGGTCCTGTTGGGCGGCGGGCGCCGGCAGCCACGCGCCGAAGGTGAACGTCGTCCCGAAGGCCTTGACCGCCTCCCGGACCTCGTTCGCCGCCACCGAGCCGGTCACCTGCGCGACCGCCGAGGAACTGGCGCACACGTCGCCCCGCTGTACCGTCAGGGCCAGGTCGCTGAAACCGTTGCCGGCCGACGCGAACGCCCGCATGAGGTGCTCGTGGCCGCCCTTCGCCTCCGGGGGCGCGGTCACGTACGCCAGCCGGGACTCGCTGTCCTTGGTCGCCTGGGCCAGTGCCGTGGCCGCCTCGGACGTCGTGGTCCGGTTGGTCGCCCCGGCAACCTTCTGCCACGCCGGCCCGAGCAGGCTGTCCACCTCGGTGAGGATGGCCTGGTACTCGGCGACGGACATCGGCTTCGGCGGGCTCGAGGGCTTGCTCGAGGCCTTGTCCCCGTCCTCGCCCGTGGCCGAGCTGTCCGTTCGGCGATCACTGACGGCGACGAACGCGGCAACTCCACCGACGGAGCACAGCAGCACGAGCACGACAACGACAACCCCGACAATCAGCCCGGCCCTGGACCGCTTCGGCGCAACCGGCGCTCCGGCCGGCCAGACCGCGCCGGGACCGCCGGCGTACCCACCGGGCCCCGGCGCATTCCAAACCGGCACATCACCGGTCGGCATCCCGGGGCCAGGCGTCCCGAAGCCGGACGCCGCGGGGGCCGGCATTCCGTACGTCGGAACCGGAGCTGTCGGCATGCCGGAGGCCGGCACCCCGGACGTCGGTACCGCAGGCGCCGGCATCCCGGGCGCCGGCACCCCGAACGTCGGTACCGCAGGTGTCGGCATGCCGGAGGCCGGCACCCCGGACGTCGGTACCGCAGCGGTCGACGGCATGCCCGAGGCCGGCTCAGTGGCGTCGGGCTCGCGCGAACCGGGCTGGTCCGGGTCCGGCCCGACGGGGGACGATGGCGTTGTCACGCGAGCACGGTACAGGTCCGGAGGCTCATCCATGATCCCGATTTCTTGTGACTCGTGGTGACGACCGCGTTCCTGCCGCGCTGGATCGCGGGAAGAATGGCGGCAAAGACTCCTGGAGGAATGGTGATGCGGCGATTCGAGGGCAAGGTCGCGCTCGTCACGGCGGCGGCACAGGGCATCGGGCAGGCCGTCGTACGGCGGGTCGCCGCCGAGGGCGGTGCGGTGGTCATCACGGACCTGCTGGAAGACGCGGCCGTAGCGCTGGCCGAGGAGGTCGGCGCGGAGCACGCGCTCGGGGTCAAGGTCGATGTCACCTCACGCGCCGACGTCGACGCCGCGGTCGCCGCGGCGGTCGGGCGGTTCGGCCGGCTCGATCTGTTGGTGAACAACGCGGGCGGCTGCATCGTCTCCTCGATGCCCGAGGACACCTCAGCCGAGGACTGGCACCGTCAGCTCGACTTCACCCTCGTCAGCGCCGCCCGTTGCATTCAGGCGGCCATCCCGCACCTGGTGAGGACCCGCGGCAACGTCGTCACGATCAGCTCGGTCAACGGCATCGCGGCCTTCGGCAACGTCGAGTACGCCGCGGCGAAAGCCGGCCAGATCGCGATGTCGCAGAACTATGCCGCCCGGTACGGTCCGCTCGGCGTGCGCTTCAACGTCGTCGCGCCCGGCACCGTCCGGACACCGAACTGGGACTCCCAGCCGGACGCGCTGGAGATGCTCAAGCCGATGTACCCGCTCGGCCGCGTCGGCGAGCCGGAGGACATCGCGGCAGCGGTCGCGTTCCTCGGCTCCGACGACGCCGCATGGATCACCGGGCACACCCTGCCCGTGGAGGGTGGCGTGCTGACCGGCCCCAACCCGATCGACCTCGCGAGAGGCTAGACACGTGCTGGCCGGCGGAATCGCGTCAACCGGCCGAGCGACTTGCGGGGACGCCGTCGACCAGCAGCACCACACCGTCGGTGGCCGCCTCCCGATCACGGGAAATCTCCCGGTACTCCGGCGACGTGGACCACTGCTCGAAGTGCTCGCGGCTGTCGAAGGCCATGAGGATGACCTTCTGGTACGGCCAATCGCCCTCCACCACCCGGGGCGACTCGTCCGCGGCGAGCAACCGTCCCCGGTACTGGGTCAGGACGGGCATGAATGCCGCAACGTACCGCTGGTAGCGCTGTCGATCATGAATCGCGATCTGGGCGAGAGCAAACACGGTCACCGGCCAAGGTTACTAGCGAGTAGTCGGCCTATCAACGGCACGTCGACCCGGCCGTTGCCGCCCAGCGGCGCAGATCAAGCAGATCAACCGGTGCGATCAGGCAACAAAGTTAAACAATTCACTGTTGGACATTGTTCGATGGCGGCAAAGTGGAACACACTGGGCGTTCCTGACCCGTCCGCCAGCGGGAGATGCCCATGTTTCGACTGCAGTTCAGGCCGCGACCCAAGGTTCTCGCCATCGTGGCGGGGGCCTTGCTCGTCGTCGGCATCGGTACGGCGCCCGCGTGGGCGCAGCAACAGCAGCAGGGGCCGCCGGACCCGTCGATCCCGGCCAATGACAGTGCGCGTGGTCTCGTGTACGACGGGTTCAAGGTCGGTACCGGGCGCTGCAAGGGTCTGTTCGAGCTCAAGTCCGTCCCGGGCGCGTGCACCCACGGGCCCGACGCGGCCTTCGCCGGGACCGATGTGCGGCGATCCGTGGCGCCGCTCGCGGAGTCGATGAACGCGGCGCAGGCCTCGGCCGCGGCGAACATCGTGTGTGACGGTGACGGGCAGTCCGGCAACCGGGTGCAGGTGTTGTACATCCACGGCTCCGGCAACGCCGACCGGTACGGCCAGTACCTCGCCTCGATCCGCACCTGGACCCAGGGCGTGGACGACATCTACAGCGCCAGCGCGGCCCAGACCGGCGGGGTGCGGCACATCCGGTTCGTGACCGACAGCTCGTGCAACATCTCGGTGACCGACGTGGCCATCGACAACGGGTCGCTGTCCGACTTCGGCAACTCGGTCAACGCGATCAAGGCGCAGGGGTACAACCGCACGGATCGCAAGTACCTCATGTACGTCGACGCGACCGCGCTGTGCGGCGTGGCCTACGTGACGCTCGACGATCGGCCCGGGCAGGACAACGCCAACAACTCCGGGGCCAGTTTCAGCCGGGTCGACTCCGGGTGCTGGGGTTCCGGCCCGGCGGCGCACGAGCTCACCCACGCCATGGGCGCGGTCATGAGCAGCTCGCCGAACCACACCGCCTACGGGCACTGCACCGACGACTACGACATCATGTGCTACAACGACGGCCCCGGCACCGTCCTGCGCATCGTCTGCGCCGACCAGGCCCAGGACAACCGCCTGGACTGCAACAAGGACGACTACTTCAACACCAACCCGGCCCCCGGGTCGTACCTCGCCACCCACTGGAACACCGCCAACAACCGCTTCCTGCTCACCAGCGGAGGCTCCGGTGGCGGCGGCATTCCGGCGACGGCCGGGACGGTCACGGGTCCGGGCGGCAAGTGCGTGGACGTGGGCGGCGACGACACCGGCGGCAACGGGACCGCGGTCCAGTTGTGGGACTGCCAGTCCTACGCGGTGGACCAGCACTGGACGCACAACGCGGACGGCTCGTTGTCGACGCTGGGCCGGTGCCTGGACATCGTGGGGAACGGGACCGCGCTCGGTGCGCTGGTCGAGCTGTGGGACTGCAACGGCGTCGGTGGGCAGAAGTGGGTGCAGCAGGCCGACGGGTCGCTGCGTAATCCGCAGTCCGGCCGGTGCCTGGACTCGCCCAACGGGGCGACGGGCAACGGCACCCGGTTGCAGATCTGGGATTGCAACGGCAGCGGCGCGCAGAAGTTCTCCGTCAACGGCGGCGGCACGATCAACGGCCCGGGCGGGAAGTGCGTGGACGTGAGTGCCGACGACACCGGCGGCAACGGGGCCGCGGTGCAGCTGTGGGACTGCCAGTCCAACGCGGTCGACCAGCACTGGTTCCACAACACGAACAACTCGCTGCGGACGTTGGGCCGGTGCCTGGACATCGTGGGCAACGGGACCGCGCTCGGCACGCAGGTCCAGCTGTGGGACTGCAACGGGGTCGGCGGCCAGGCGTGGGTGCAGCAGGGCGACGGGTCGCTGCGCAATCCGCAGTCCGGCCGGTGCCTGGACTCGCCCAGTGGGGCCACCGCCAATGGCACCCGGCTGCAGATCTGGGACTGCAACGGCAGCGGCGCACAGAAGTTCGCCCTCGGCTGAGGTCTGACACGCGGATGGCCGTCCCGCCGGGCGGCCATCCGCGCATCAGGAGGAGGTCGGGTGCTTCCAGGGCGGCGAAGTGCCCGCCGCGGTCGAATTCGGTCCAGTGCACCGCTCGCCGACGCTGTCCGCTGACCGCCTCACTCCCGGGCGACGAGGTCGTTCGCCGTCCGGAGCACGGTGGACCACACCGCGGGGTCGGTCTCGGCAACCCCGCGCACTCCGAACACGGCCGTCTCGCCGGGCAGCAGCGTGACCAGCTGCTCGTCGACGGTGGCGGCCGGGTCCAGCCGGTCCGGGAAGACCGTCAGGTCGCGCAGCAGCGACGAGGCGGTCACCTCCAGGCGCACGCCGTCCGCCGTGGGGGAGGCCGCGACGGAGTAGCGCGGGGCGGGGTAGTGCAGGTCCACGTCCTCGGCGAAGAACCAGAAGGCGCTGCCGGCCACGAGCAGCTCACCGGACGCGTCAACCGGCGTGGCGACGTCCGGCGGGATGGGGACGGCGACCGCGGTGCCCGGCGGGACGTCGAACGCCACCGTGGCCTCGGCCCGCGGGGTGCCGTCGAAGCCCACCCGGCGGACCTGCGCCTCGGCGCTCCAGGCGGTGGCGGCGTCGTTGACGGCCACCAGCGCGAGCGAACCGTCGCGCGGCTGGATGGTGAGGAGGCGTTCGCCGTACACCCGGCGCAGGGCGAACCAGAGGGGCTTGCGGCGGCCGTCGCCGTCGATCGCCGACCACGACGTCACCGGCCAGTTGTCGTTGAGCTGCCACACGATGGTGCCGGCGCAGTAGGGCGACAGCGCACGGAAGTGCTCGATGCCGAAGGCGATGGCGCGGGCCTGGTTGAGCTGGGTTGCCCAGTGCCAGTCGTCGAACGTGGCCGGGGGCGGGAAGTGCCCGTCCAGGCCGCGGGCGAGCTTGCCGTTGCCGTCGCCGGCCTTCTGGTGGTGCAGGACGCCGGGGGAGTCCGGGGCGAGCGGCTCGTCGGACACGGCCCGGCGCAGGGTGGCGTAGGCCGGCGGGGCCTGGAAGCCGAACTCGGCCACGAACCGCGGGCGGTAGGTCGCGTAGTGCCGGTAGTCGTGGGTGTTCCACACGTCCCAGATGTGCGTGGTGCCGTGCGCGGGGTCGTTCGGGTGCAGCGCCGGATCGCCCGACCAGGGGCTGCCGGGCCAGTACGGCCGGGACGGGTCGAGCCCGGCCACGATCTCGGGCAGCACGCGCAGGTAGTAGCCCTCGCCCCAGGTCCGCCCCTGCAGCTGCTCGTCCCAGCCCCAGTCGCGGTGGCCCCAGATGTTCTCGTTGTTGCCGACCCACAGCACCAGGCTCGGGTGCGGCATCAGCCGGACCACCTGCTCGCGCGCCTCGGCGGCCACCTCGCCGGCGAGGGGCTCCTCCTCCGGGTAGGCGGCGCAGGCGAAGAGGAAGTCCTGCCCGACCAGCACGCCGAGCTCGTCGGCCAGGTCGTAGAAGTCGTCGCTCTCGTACCGCCCGCCGCCCCACACCCGCAGGTAGTTCACGCCGGCCTCGACCGCCTGCCCGATCCGCTCGGCGTAGCGGGCCCGGTCGACGCGGGTCACGAAGGCGTCGTCGGGGATCCAGTTGACCCCGCGCACGAACACGGGCCGCCCGTTGACCTTCAGCACGAACGGCGTGCCGCCGGCGTCCGGCGTGGTGTCGAGCTCGACGGTCCGGAACCCGATCCGGCGCTGCCAGGTGTCGAGGCCTTCCCCGAGCGTGACCGTCAGATCGTACAAATCGGGCGCACCCAGGCCTCGCGGCCACCACAGCCGCGGTGACGGCACCTCCACCGTCACGGTCGCTTCGCGGGCGCCCGCCGGGATCTCCACCGCCGCGGTCCGTCCGGCGATCTCCGCGCGGAGCTGCAGCGCCGTCTCCCGGGTCCTTTCCACCTCGACGTGTACGTCCACCAGCCCCCGATCCCCGTCGACCGTCACGACCGGGCGCACCCGGGCGAGCCGCGCGGTCGACCAGGCGTGCAGCCCGATCGGCTGCCAGATCCCGGCGGTGACCACGGTCGGCCCCCAGTCCCAGCCGAAGTTGCAGGCCATCTTGCGGATGTACTGAAACGGTTCAGGGTAAGCGTTCGGCCGCTCCCCGACGGCGTCCCGCACGCCCTCCGCGTACTCGTACGCCGAGGAGAACCGCACGCTGAGCCGGTTGCCGGTGGGCCGCAGCAGGTGGCCGACGTCGAAGCGGTACCCCCGGTGCATGTTCGCGGTCCGCCCGACCTCGACCCCGTTGAGCTCGACCGACGCCACGGTGTCGAGCCCGTCGGCCACCAGGTCGACCCGCTCGCCGGCGATGCCGTCGAAGACCGTCGAGTACACCCAGGTCTTCCGCCCGATCCAGGGCAGCCGCGTCTCGTTGTCGTCCAGCAGCGGGTCGGGGATCGCGCCGGCGGCCAGCAGGTCGGTGTGCACGCACCCGGGCACGGTCGCGGGGAACTCCTGCCCGTCTCCCTCGGCGCGGACGGTCCAGCCGGAGTGGAGGGGACGCGGGTCGGACATGTGCTGCTCCCGAACTACTGAACCGGATAAGTTGCCTGGCCGCGACCCTATGGCCGCCGCTTCGGCGATGTCAACCGAGCCGCTTCGGGGGCCTGGTCGAGCCGCGGGCGGTCAGCGTCCCGGCCGGCAGCACGACGTGGGTCGGCTCCCCGCCGGCGAGCGCCCGTAGCAGGGCCCGGGCGGTCAGCTCGGCCTGCAGGGCGGGTGTCTGCACCATCGCCGTGATCTCCGGCACGGTGATCTGGCACAGGTCGGAGTCGTCCCAGGCGACGACCGAGAAGTCGGCGGGCACGGCCAGCCCCATCTCGTGCGCGACCCGCAGCGCCGCCGCGGCCATCACGTCGTTGTCGAAGACCAGCGCGGTCGGCGGGCCGGCCGTGCTGAGCAGCTCCCGGGTGGCCCGCATGCCGTCGGCCGCGCTGTAGTTGGTGTGCACGACCCGGTAGCGCAGGTCGCCGAGGTCGTCCGCGGCCGCCGCGTAGGCCGCGTCGCGCTGGGCGGTGTGCAGCAGGTCGGCGGGGCCGGCCACCCGGGCGACGTCGCGGTGGCGCAGCGCCCGCAGGTAGCCGAGGATGCCGCGGGCGGTGCCGGCCACGTCGGCGTCGACCGAGCTCAGGCCGCACAGGTCGAAGTCGTCGGGGCCGCCGCCGATCAGCGCCCCGGGCAGGCCGATGTCGCGCAGGGCGGCCGGCCGCGGGTCGTCGTGGCGCAGGTCGGTGAGGATGACGCCGTCCACCGCGCGGCCGGCGTACCAGCGGCGGTATACGTCGATGGTCTGCTCGAACGCGTCCACCAGATGCAGCACGAGGGCCACCTCGGCCCGGTTGAGCTCGGCCTCGACGCCGCTGAGCATCTGGGTGAAGAACGAGTCGACGACCATCACCCGGGGCGGGCGGACGAGCACCATGCCGACGGCGTTGGCCCGCGCCGTGCCGAGCGAGCGGGCCGCGATGTTGGGCGCCCAGCCCAGCTCCCGCGCGGCCGCGAGGACCCGGGCCCGGGTCTGCTCGGAGACGCCGGGCCGGCCGTTGAGCGCGTAGGAGACGGCCGCCTCCGAGACCCCGGCGTGCACGGCGACCTGGCGGATCGTGACCCGCCCGCCGTGCTGCTCGCCCGCGCTCATCGGTGGCGACAGTACACGCCCGCCCCCGTCATTCGGCCCGGATGTAGTCGATGTCGAAGCCGCCCCCGCCCGAGAACCACACCCACACCGCCCGCACGTCGGCCAGGGCCGCGGCGTCGCAGGACATGGTGCTCAGGTCGATCGAGACGGTGGTGGTGGTCCCCGCGTCGACCCAGCCCCAGCCGGACTGGCACCAGGCCCAGCCGTCGCCGGTCTGCACCGCCACGCTCGTCGAGGTGCCGGCCGTCGAGGTCCTGATGTCGTACCGCAGGAAGCCCCGCCCGGACAGGTCCACCGGCGCCGGCAGCGGCGAGATGCCGAACCAGCCCCCGTCGGCGGCGTCCACGTGCAACCCGGCCGCGCCCTGCGGGTGGAAGTCAGCGGTCGGCGCGACGGTCCCGGCGGTGGGTTGCCAGCCGCCCGGCGCGAACCCGTCGGTGCCGTCCTCGAAGGCGGCGACGAGCAGCGGGTCGCCCGGCCGGGGCCGGACGGTGACCTCGATGCGCGCCGCGTTGGAGGTGCGCCCGGCCTCGTCCCGGATGGTGTACGTGGTGACGGCCGTGCCCAGGAAGCCCGCGGCCGGCGTGAACGTCACCGCGCCCGTGGCCGCGTTCAGCGCGAAGGTGCCGCCGGGGGAGCCGGCCGGGTCGAGGCGGATCGTCGAGGGCTTCACCTTGGTGCGGTACGCGATGTCGTTGGCCGCCGGCGTCAGCGTCACGGGCGTGTCGCGCGGGGTCTGCGCGCTGTCGTCGTCGGCCACCGGCGGGCGGGCGCGCTGCCCGTGCGCCAGCTCGTCGCCGGCGTTGGACAGCGTGGTGCAGACGGGGCTCGGGCAGCGCAGCGTGAAGCCGTCGTAGTCGGGGTACTCCGTGCCGTTGTCCTGCACGCCGGCCAGCATCCAGGAGAGGAAGCCGTCGATGCGGTCGCGCACCGCCTCGTCGGTCCACGCCTTGTAGACCACGTTGCGGGTGGCCTTGTCCTTGACGCCGAACTCGCCGAGCATCGCGGGCTTGCGGACCCGGTCGGCGATCTGCACGTGGGTGCGAATCCACTGGGTGCCCCACGCGGCGTCCTTGCCCCAGCCGTCGGGGTACAGGTGGAACGAGGCGAGGTCGACGGCGGGCAGCGCGGCCAGGGCGGCGGAGTCCACGCCGTCGGCGCAGTTGATGGTCCAGTCGGTGGAGGCGCGGTCGGTGCACAGGAAGCCCTCGTCGCCGACGCCGACGAGGTGGTGGCGGTCGGCGCCCTTGATGAACCGGCTCACGTCGTCGGCCCAGCCCAGCAGGGTCTTGTCGGTGCAGGAGGCCGAGCGGGGCAGCGCCCCGGAGCCGCCGCAGCGGGGCTCGTTGGCCAGCTCCCACGCCATGACGGCCGGGTCGTCCTTGTACTTCACGCCGGTGATGCTGTTGGTCCGGTCGAGCACGTGGCCGATCCAGTCCTTGAACCAGCCCCGCACGACGGGGTCGGTGTAGAAGTCGTCGTGGTTGGTGCCGCCGTGCCAGCGCACGTACTGGTCCATGCCGCCGAAGTCGGACCAGTTGTTGGTCAGCGGGATCACCAGCCGCAGCCCGTGGGCGCGCGCGGAGGCGAGCACGTAGTCGAGGCGCTGCAGGCCGTCGGGGCCGTCGTTGTACACCGGGTGGGTGCCGTCGAACGACTGGAAGCTCACGCCGTTCTGCGCGCCTTCGAGGAAGCCCCACGTGCGCAGCGCGGTGTGGCCGGCCCCGGCGGCGTCGGCGAAGACGTCGTCGACCATCTTCGGCGAGCTGTACATCAGGTAGTAGTTGTTGGACCCGGCGAAGCGGAAGTCCCGGCCGTCCAGGCGCAGGTCCGCCCCCTGCCGCTCGACGAACCCGGCGGGCCGGCCCGCGGCCGCCGCGGTGCCGCCGACGGCCAGCAGCGTTACCGCGGCGAGCGCGCTCGCGAGCAGTCTTCTGGTGTACACGCCGTGCAACGTAGTCGTCACCGTGGATGCGTCAACGTTTTGCGGCGGCCGCCGTGCTCAGCCTTCGGGGCGGGGTGAAACTTCCACGTCGATCAGCCCCTCGGCGCTCAGCAGCGCGCGGGCGTCGAGGCGCCGCCGCACGTCGTCGCGGCCCTGGAGGTCGTCGACCACGCAGGCCAGCCCGAGCCACTCGGCGCCGATCTCGTCGACCATGTCCCGGATCGCGAGGGCCTGAGCGCCGCTCTCGACCCAGTCGTCGACGCACAGCACCCGGTCGTGCGGGCGGACGAGCGCGCGGCGGAAGCTCAGGCTCATCTGTCGTGGCACATCGCGCCCGATGTGGAACGGCGAGTGCTCCGCCACCCGGTCGTTCTTGCGCACCTCGACGAGCCCGACGCCCAGGTGCGCGGCGACGAGCGCGCCGAGCAGCGTGCCCCGCGAGGCCGGGCCGAGCACCACGGTCGGGGCCGCCTCGAAGAGCGCCGCCAGGGCCGGCGGCAGGTCGCGCAGCACCACGGGGTCGCGCCACCACTCGGTGATGTCGGCGAAGGCCACGTCCGGCCCGCCGCGCCAGTGGAACCCGACGCGGAGCCGGGTCAGCAGGTCAGGCACCGAGCGCGGGGGCGGGCTGCCACCGCCAGCGGGGGTCGCAGTCCGGGTCGTTCGCGGCCAGCACGGCCCTCAGGACGCCGTCCGGGTCGCAGCTGTACAGCCCGGAGCTCCACACGTTGTTGACCTCGAGCACCGCGAACTGCCCGGCGTCGGTGCGCCCGACGTCGATCACCGCGGTCGGCGGGATGTCGGCCGCCGGCAGGTCGGCGAGCATGAGCGCGACGAACGCGGCCGCCTCGTCGTGCCAGGACGCCCGGTGCATGCGCAGCGAGGGGCTCCACTCCTCGCCCTCCACCAGGTACGGCGACCACGCCACCGGCTGGCGCCCGATGGTGAACACCCGGTACTCCGAGGCGAGGTCCAGCCAGTGGTCCATGATGATCAGCGTGCTGTCGGCCGGCAGCCGCGCGGTGCGCAGCCGGTTGCGCAGGTCGTCGGCGTTGCGCACCCAGGCCGCGGAGAACGCGGGGTGCTTCTCGTCGGCGAGCTTCGCCACCGCCGGCCGGGGCCCCACCACGTCGGGCGCCTCGCCGACGCTGACCAGCCGGATGTCGCGCCCGGTGACGTCCTTGGGCAGGGCCGCGAACCACGTGGGGGAGGCGCCGGACAGGCACACGTCGGCGCCGCCGGCGATGAGCGTGGTGAGATATCCGCCCGCGGCCCGCCAGGCCACGCCGTCGGCCGAGTGGAGCCCGTTGACCTCGGCCGGGTCGCCCGGCAGCTGCTCGACCGGCAGCCCGATGCGCTGGGCGGCGTGCGTCAGCGCGACGGTCGCGTCGGGGGAGCGCACGCGCATTGCCAGGGTCCGGAACTGACGCACCCTCATATCCTGCCAGCGAGCCCCGTCAGTGTCGTTGCCGGTGGCCGGAGACGGCACACGGCGACCCGCCGGAGTTCACCGACGGCAGTCGCAATGACACTTTCGGGGACATCAAGGTCGACTTTTGGTAGGAAAGTCGCAAATCGGGCACGGTAATGCCATGGCTACCGTGCTCCGGACGCGGCCCTTCGTCCCGCCCATGGCCCGCCGCAAGCGCTCGGCGCGGCGCCGCCGCCTGGTGATCGCCGTCACGCTGCTCCTGCTGACCCCGACGGTGGTGACCCTGCGCGCCTACGCGCACGACGTCGCCCGCGGCGTCCGCGTCCTCGGCGTCGACGTCGGCGGCCGCTCCCGCGCCGACGCCGCCCGCGCGCTGTCCGCCGGGCTGACCGACCGCCTGCGCCAGCCGGTCGCGGCCAAGGTCGGCACCGAGCCGGCCGTGCTCCTGCCCTCGGCCGTCGGCCTGACCGTCGACGTCCCCGCGACCGTCGAGCGCGCCGCCGCCGCGACCCCCGTCCCGCTCCTGCACGCGGACGTCGACCCGGTGGTGACCGTGGACCCCGCCCGGCTCTACACGGCGCTCATGGACCATCTCGGGCCGCAGGGCGACGCCCCGGTCATGCCGGCCGTGCGCTTCGACGGGCTGCGCCCGGTGCCGGTGTACCCCGAGCCGGGCCGCGGCCTGGACCGCCGAGCCGTCGGCGCCATCGCCACGGCGGGCTGGCTGCGCCGCCAGGTCCTCGAGTTCCCGGTCGTCGACCTGGTGCCGCGCTCGTCGAGGACCGACGTCGACCGCCTCGTGCGCGACCTGGCCACCCCCGCGGTCGCCGCGCCGCTGGTCCTGAACACCCCGCGCGGCGACGTGACGCTCCCGGCCACGGCCATCGCCGGCGCCCTGCGCCTGGAGTCCGACCCCGACGGCCTGCTCACGCCGTCCGTCGACGCCGACGCCCTGCGCAAGGCGGCCGCCGCCGCCCTCGCCAAGGTCGAGATCCCGCCGACGGACGCCCGCTTCGAGATCGCCTCCGGCCGCCCCGTGATCCGCCCGCAGACGGACGGCAGCCGCGTCGACCTGTCCTCCCCGGCGCTGCTGGACGCCCTGCGCTCCACCGCCACCCCGCGCCGGGTCACGGTCCCGATGGTGGCGGCAAAGGCCGGTACCACCGCGGCGGTGCTGGGAAAGCTCGGCGTCACGGCGCCGGTGGCCTCGTTCACCACCAAGTTCACGCCGGGCGAGCCCCGGGTCGTCAACATCCGCACCATGGCCGAGGCCCTGCGCGGCACCCTGATCCGCCCCGGCGAGACGTTCTCCCTGAACGCCCGCGTAGGCGACCGCACCCACGCCAAGGGCTACGTCGACGCCCCCGGCATCGAGGACGGCAAAATCAAGAACACCCCGGGCGGCGGCGTCTCCCAGGTCGCCACGACCGTCTTCAACGCCGCCTACCTGGCCGGCATGCAGGACGTGGAGCACCACCCGCACAGCTACTACTTCGACCGCTACCCCGCGGTGATCGAGGCCACGGTCGTCTACGGCGCGCTGGACCTGCGCCTGCGCAACGACGCCCCGACGGCACTGCTCATCGACACGGCCACCACCGACGACGCCGTGACCGTGACCCTCTACGGCACGAAGCGCTACGACATCTCCACCGACTACGGCCCGCGCACGAAGGTCGCCCAGCCCCGCACGGTGTACCTCGAGGAGTCCGACTGCAACCCGACCAACGGGGCTGAGGGCTTCACGCAGGAGGCCTACCGCGTCTTCAAGCAGAACGGCAAGGAACTGCGCCGGGAGCGCTTCGCGTGGCGCTACGACCCG
Source organism: Dactylosporangium salmoneum (assembly GCF_039532525.1). Taxonomy (NCBI): domain Bacteria; kingdom Bacillati; phylum Actinomycetota; class Actinomycetes; order Micromonosporales; family Micromonosporaceae; genus Dactylosporangium; species Dactylosporangium salmoneum. The sequence goes on along the minus strand of NZ_BAAARV010000023.1, from coordinate 97,662 downwards.
GAGCCCCGCTTCGTCTGCGGCCCACCCCCACCCCCGTCGAGCCGCCCGGCCCCCTCCACCTGAAGTTGAGCGAACGACTCGATGTCACCCAGCGCATCCTCGGCGGTCCCGGACAACTCCGGGTCCGCCAGGAGCTGGTGCAGCGCGGCAACCGACGCGGCGTCGACAGCGCCATGGATTCGCGCCACATGCCCGAGACACGTGGCCGCGAGCCGGCGAATCTGCGGATCGTTCCCTGGCGTGGTCGCCGCCCGAAGCAGCCCTTCAACCCATGGCCGGTCAGGCTCGTAATAGGCGAGCGCAAGCATGGCGTCCAATGCGTCACTCAGGTGCCGACTGCGCAACGCCGCCACCTTGGCGGTTCGCCATTCGCCGTCCGCTCCCATTTCCTCATCCAACCAGCCGCCCCATGAACTTGGCGATCGACTCCGTGGGCGACGAGGGTCCGCGGCGGGTGGTGCCGGTGGGGGAGTGGACGGCCGTGCTCGACCTTGAGACGAACTGGGACCGGCCCGAGGCGGGGGAGAAGCCCGTGTGGTTCGCGGCCACCGCGGCGGGGCACGATGCGGCGCAGCCCGGCACCTAGGGCGCCGGGCTGCCGCGTTCGACGCGCCTACCAGCCGCTGCCGATCTTCACGCGCGGGATGGAGCTGTACGCGCGGACGGACTGGCCCGGGTACAGCCACAGGTCGCCGGTGGCGTCGTTGCGGGCCACGATGTCCTGGTGGCCGTCGTGGTCCCAGTCCGCCACTCCGGCGAAGGTGAAGCCGTTCCAGCCGGTGCCGATCTGGGCCCTCGGCTGGGAGCTGTAGCCGCGGGTCGAGTCGCCGGGGAACAGCCACAGGTTGCCGCTCGCGTTCTCGCGGACGACGAGGTCCTGGCTGCCGTCGTGGTCGTAGTCGGCGACGCCGGCGAACGTGAAGGCCTCGGCGTTGGCCGCGGCCGGGGTGGCGGAGATGGTGGCGAGCCCGACGCCTACGGCGACCGCCGCGATGGCCAGCTTCTTGATGCGCATGATTCTGACTCCCCGTGGTGACGGGGCCGCCCCCGCGGCCCGACATCACTGAGAGTTGGTATCAAACTGCGGAAAGCAACGAAGCTGGTGCTCAGACGCGCACGCGTTCGCTCGTGGGGTCGTACAAGGGGCGCAGGGAGGCGCGGGCGGGGTACGTGGCGCCGGCGATCTCCACGGTCAGCGGGGCGGCGTCCAGCCAGGCCTGGTCCAGCGGCTGCGGGCCGGCGTCCAGCATGGCCAGGCCGACCGCGCCGCCCAGGGTGTGGCCGTAGGAGGCGGCCCGCACGTAGCCGACGTCCCGGCCGTCGCGGCGGACGACCTCCCCGTGGTACATCAGCGCCTTCGGATCGGTGACGAGGACCTGGACCAGGCGGCGGGTCAGCGGGCCCCGCGCCTTGCGGGCCAGCACCGCCTCGCGGCCGATGAAGTCGCCCTTGTCCAGGGCCACGGCGAAGCCCAGGCCGGCCTCCAGCACGTCGTCGGTGTTGTCGATGTCGTGGCCGTAGTCGCGGTACCCCTTCTCCATCCGCAGGCTGGCGAGGGCCTTCAGCCCGGCGTGGCGCAGGCCGTGCCCGGCGCCGGCCGCGACCAGCCGCTCGTGGACGTGGACCGCCTGCTCGGCCGGCACGTAGAGCTCGTAGCCCAGCTCGCCCACGTAGGTGATGCGCAGGCAGAGCACCCGGGCGAAGCCGATCTCCAGCTCGGCGGCGCCCCGGAAGGGCAGGGTGATCTCGGCGTCGGCCGCGGCGGCGAGGATCTCGCGCGAGCGGGGGCCCTGCAGGTTGATCTGGGCCCAGCCGGAGGTGACGTCGGCGGCGAAGGCGTGCCGGCCGTCCAGGTGCCGGGTCAGCCGGGTGAAGGCGTGGCGGTGGGCGGTGTCGGAGGCGACCACCCAGAACCGGTCCTCGTCGAGCTGGGTGACGGTCAGGTCGGCCTCGATGGTGCCGCCCTCGTTGAGCCACTGGGTGTAGGTGACCCGCCCCGGGACGGCGACCCGGTTGGCCGAGAGCTCCTCCAGTGCGGCCGCCGCGTCGCGGCCCTGGACCAGGAACTTGGCCATGAAGGACATGTCCATCAGGACGGCGTCCTCGCGTGCCGCCCGGTGCTCGGCCGCCCACTGCCCGAACCAGTCCGGCTTGCCCCACGAGAGCGCAAAATTTCCAGAAAAGTCGTAGAAATCGGGCATTTCCCAGCCGGACACATCGCGCCAGTACGGCCGCAAATCGGACAAAACCGAATGTAGCGGCGAGCGGCGAGCACCCCGCGCGGAGGAGAAGGCGCGCGAAGGGAAGTGGGTGGCGTAGACCTGCCCCAACGCCTCGACCGTGCGAGACGCGCGATACGCACGGTTGCGCTGGTACGGCTGCAGCCGGTCGATGTTCATCCCGGTCACGTCGACGTCGGGGCGTCCGGTGGCGATCCACGCGGCCAGCGCCCGGCCGATCCCGCCCCCGGTGAGGATGCCGATGGAGTTCATCCCGGCGGCCACGAAGTAGTTGCGCAGCTCCGGCGACTCCCCGAAGATCGGCGCCAGGTCCGGGGTGAAGCTCTCCGGCCCGCAGAAGAAGGTCCGCACCCCCGCCGTGGCGGTCACCGGGATGCGGGCCATCGCCGCCTCCAGGTAGGGCGCCATGCGGTCCCAGTCCGGCGGGAGCGTGCCGAAGGCGAAGTCGTCGGGCACCCGCTCGACGCTCCACGGGGCCGCCGCGCCCTCGAACAGCCCGACCATGAGGCCGCCGGTCTCCTCGCGGAAGTACCCGTAGGCGCCCGGGTCCTCCAGCACCGGCAGGTCGGCGCTGACGCCGTCGATCGGCTCGGTGATGAGGTAGTAGTGCTCGGCCGCCTGCAGCGGGATGCTGACCCCCGCCTCCTCGCCCAGCTGCCGGGCCCACATGCCGGCGCAGTTCACCACGATCTCGGCCTCGACGTCGCCGAACGGGGTGCGCACGCCGGTCACGGTGCCGCCCTTGCGCAGCGTGCCGGTCACCGGGACGCCCTCGATGATCCGTACGCCCCGCTGCCGGGCCCCCTTGGCCAGCGACATGGTCACGTCGACCGGGTTGGCCCGGCCGTCCTCGGCCACGTAGAACCCGGCGAGCACGTCGTCGGTGCGGGCCAGCGGGAAGAGCGTCCTGACCTCGGCGGGGGAGATCTCGTGCACGTCGACGCCGAGGTGGCGGTTGAAGGCGGCCACCCGGCGGTACTCCTCCAGCCTCCCCTCGTCGGCGGCCAGCTCGATGAACCCGCACTGGCGCAGGCCGGTGGACAGGCCGGTCTCGGCCTCCAGGCCCGCGTACAGGTCGCGGGTGTACTGCCGCAGCCGGGTCGAGGTCTCCGAGAGCGAGCCGAACGTGACCATCAACCCGGCCGCGTGCCACGTGGTCCCGGCCGTGAGCCGGTTGCGCTCCAGCAGCAGTACGTCGGGAACGCCCATCTTTGCCAGGTGATACGCGACGGAGGTGCCGATGACGCCGCCGCCCACGACCACGACGCGGGCCCGCTCGGGGAGGTCCATGCCGAGCACTGTAGCCGTCACCGGGGCGGTCCCCCGAACGGCCGGCTTGGCCTCGCTGACCTGCGGCGTTGCGGAAGTCCTGGGAACATGTCGGCCGAGAATCGCAAAAGGGCGCCGATGGGCGACTCGGCGAGGTAGCCTCGTGGGCGCTGCCGCTGTTGATATGTCCACAGTGGACCGGAACGGGCCTGGATTCGAGTGAACCGGCGTGAGCCGGGACACATCCGGATTCATTCATGTCGGTCGGGAACACATCCGAGGCCGGCGGCGTTCGTTACACAACCAAGTCACCAAGAGAGGGTGAACGCCATGGCCATCAGCACCGATTACGACGCGCCACGCCACCCAGCCGGGAACGACCTCGCGGAAGACAGCCTCGAGGAGCTCACGGCCCGCCGGTCGAACGGTCAGTCGGCCTCGGTCGACGTCGACGACAACGACGTGGGCTTCGAGCTGCCCGGCGCCGAGCTGGCCGACGAGGAACTGACCGTTCCCGTCGTGCCGATGCGCGGCGACGAGTTCCGCTGCTCCAGTTGTTTCCTGGTGCACCACCGCAGCCAGCTGGCTCGGGAGCGCAACGGGGCGCCGATCTGCACCGAGTGCAGCTGACGGTCCTTATCCCTATCCGCGGATCCTGACCCTCGTCAGGTCCTCGGCCACCACAACCTCGCCGTCGAAGAACGCTTCCGCCTCCCGCCGGAAGCGCGACGGGTCGTCGTAGCGCTGCGAGAAGTGGGTCAGCACGAGCGTGCCGACCCCGCACTCCGCGGCCACCCTTGCCGCCTGGCCAGCGGTCAGGTGCCCATGCGCGACGGCCAGTCCCTCGTCCTCGGCGAGGTAGGTGGACTCGATCACGAGCACGTCGGCTCCGTCGGCCAGCGTCTTGACGCCACCGCAGAGCCGCGTGTCCATCACGAATGCGAACCGCTGGCCCCGGCGGGGCTCGCTCACGTCCTCCAGCCGCACCCCGTTCAGCTCCCCGGCCCGCTGCAGGGCCGCGATGTCCGGCCCGGCGATGCCGCGCTCGCGCAGCCGGTCCGGCAGCATGCGCCTCCCGTCGGGCTCGACGATGCGGTAGCCGTAGGCCTCGATGCCGTGGTCGAGGCGGTGAGCTTCCAGCGAGAAACGCGCGCATTGTTCTACGACAATGTCCGATTCGAGCGGCTTTTTCGTGATGACCGCGGCGTCGTAGAACGGGGACGCGTGGCGGAGGCGGTCGAAGTACACCTCGCCGGAAGCGGGGAAGTAGGCCTGCACGTCGTGCGGCGAGCCGTCCAGGGAGATTCGCTGGATCACGCCCGGGAGCCCGAGGCAGTGGTCGCCGTGGAAATGGGTGAGGCAGATGCGGGTGATATCGCTCGCCGCCACGCCCGCGCGGATCATCTGCCGCTGCGTGCCGTCGCCCGGGTCGAAGAGGATGCCCTCGCCGTCCCACGTCAGGAAGTACCCGTTGTGATTGCGCTCCCGGGTCGGCACCTGGCTGGACGTGCCGAGCACGACGAGCTCACGCGGAGACATCGGCAGAGCCTACGCCTGTTGTTCGCCCGCCGTTGCTGGCCCGGACAGCCGTTGCCGCGAAAGTGAGCCCCATGCTTACGCGACGTAGTCTGCTGCTCGCCGGCGCCATCGCGCTCCCCCTCGCGGCGGCCGAGCCCGCCGCCGGGTCGCCCCGCGGCGACAACCCCTTCACGCTCGGCGTGGCCAGCGGCGACCCACTGCCCGACGGCGTCATCCTGTGGACCCGCCTGCTGCGCGCCTCCGGGCCGCTGCCGGCCCGCCCGGTCGAGGTCGAGTGGCAGGTCGCCCTGGACGAGCGGTTCCACCGGGTGGTGCGCTCCGGGCACACCGTCGCCCGGCCGCAGCTGGGCCACTCGGTGCACGTGGACGCGCGCGGCCTGCAGCCCGGCCACGGGTACTTCTACCGCTTCCGGGCCCTGGGCGAGCTGAGCCCGGTCGGGCGCACCAGGACCGCCCCGCCGCCGTGGCTGGACGGGGGCCGGCTGCGCTTCGGCATCGTGAACTGCCAGGACTTCCAGAACGGGTACTGGCCCGCCTACACCGGGCTGGCCGCCGAGGACCTCGACGTGGTGCTGCACCTGGGCGACTACATCTACGAGTACGACCCGCACAGCGCCTTCGCCGACCGCAACCACACCACGCCGCAGACGCCCGGCCTGGACCAGCTGCAGACGCTCGACGACTACCGGGCCCGGCACGCGCAGTACAAGGGCGACCCGGCGCTGCGGGCCGCGCACGCCGCCTTCCCGTGGGTGGTCACGTGGGACGACCACGAGACCGAGAACAACTACGCCGGCCTCGTCGACGAGATCGACGACAAGGGGGCCGCGCACCAGTCGCCCGAGCAGTTCGCGCGCCAGCGGGCCGCGGCCTACCAGGCGTACTACGAGCACATGCCGATCCGGGCCGACCTTCGCCCGGGCAGCGCCGACCTGCGGATCTTCCGCCGGTTCGACTTCGGGCGGCTGGCGCGGATCAATGTGCTGGACACGCGGCAGTACCGCACCGACCAGCCCGGCGGCTTCCCCGGCGACTTCGGCCTGCCCGAGGCCGGCACCGGCAACGCGAACGGCACCCTGACCGGCGAGGACCAGGAGCGCTGGCTGCTGGCCGGCCTCGACCGCTCCCCGGCCCGCTGGAACGTCATCGCCCAGCAGGTCATGATGAGCCGGACCAAGCTGCCCAACCCGACCGGCGGCCTGCCGGCCATCCTGGCCAACCTCGACCAGTGGGACGGCTACGCGCCGCAGCGCACCCGGCTGCTCAAGCACCTCGCCGACGCCAAGGTGGCCAACCCCGTGGTGCTGGCCGGCGACATCCACTCCAGCTGGTTCAGCGAGCTCAAGCTCGACTTCGACCGCCCGGAGCAGCCCTCGGTCGCGGTCGAGTTCACCGCCACGTCGGTCAGCTCCGACTTCCCGGCCGCGTTCGACGCGCCCCTGAAGGCGGTCAACCCGGTGCTGAACCCGCACGTGAAGTACTTCGACGGCGCCAAGCGCGGCTACCTGCGCGTCGAGGTGGCCAAGGACCTCTGGCAGACCGACGCGCGCACCGTCGACACCATCGCCGAGCGCACGGCTGCGGTGTCGACGAGCGCGTCCTACGTCGTGGAGGCCGGGACCAGCACGCTCAGCAAGCGTTGAGCATGCTCTGCAGCGCCGACTTCTCGGCCGACTGCAGTTTCAGGCCCCAGGTGTACTTCACATTGATCCACATTTTCGCGTAGGTGCAACGGTACGAGGTCAAGGGCGGCTGCCACGTCGACGGATCCTGGTCACCCTTGGCCTGGTTGACGTTGTCCGTGACCGCGATGAGCTGGGGGTGGCTCAGGTCGTTGGCGAAGCTCTGCCGCTTCGCCGTCGTCCAGCCGCTCGCCCCGGAGCGCCACGCCTCGGCCAGCGGCACCACGTGGTCGATGTCGACGTCGGAGGCGGCCGTCCAGGTCGCCCCGTCGTACGGGCTGTACCAGCGCCCCGAGGTGGCGGCGCAGGAGCTGTTGGTGACCACAGAGGTGCCGTCCCGCTTGAGCACGGTCTCCCGGGTGTCGCACGAGCCGCTGATGGTGATCCAGTGCGGGAACAGGTCGCGCGAGTACCCGCTCATCGACCCCTCAGCCGCCACGGTGAGCGCGTTGAGCTGCGACTGCGCCGTGGCCTTGGACGGAATCCCGGGCGGCGTCGCCCCGGCCGGCGCGGCCGGCGACAGTGTGAGGGCCCCGGCCCCGGCCACCACGACGGCGGCCAGCACCCGCCCGACCCGACCGATCGACATGCGTGTCTCCCTTCGAAGCGTTGAGAGCACGCTGTCGTTCGGTGTTGAACGACCCGGGAAGCCCGAGTGACTCGGCATTGAAGATCTAAGATGTAAAGTGCGCCACTGCCTTCCCCAAGGAGCGGCGGCGTGGTTCCTAGAGGTCGATGACGACCTTGCCGTGCACGTGCCGGCCGGCTTGGAGCTCGACCGCCGCGCGGATCCGCTCGACCGGGAACGTCGCCGCGATGGGCACGCAGGGCATCGGCCGGCGTCGCCGATCCCGTCCCGATCACTCGCGCGCCCGCGAGGCGACCGAGCTGCACCCGAGGCCCACCGCCCCCGGCAACCACCCTGGCGGGAAGCGCCGGCCCCGCCGGCCCGTCCCGCCAGCCCCCGAACCTTGCGCAGAACAGCGTGCGGTGACCACCGACCGCGACAGGCAAGTCGCGTCCGCAGACTCCTCGCACTCGCCTCAAATCATTGTTTTTCCCCAAAATTTGAAAATGCCTGTGGCTTTCTGCTCTTGATCTTCGGCCTAAGGGGACTCCGCGCCGACCTCGGTACATCCGCACATGCTTGATATGCAGGTAATTCTCCTTCACCTTCGGCTGGTTTGTGCCGATAGGTCGGCAGAGGGGTTCCTGTATGTCGTGGGGTGCTCTGCGTCTGTTTCGGTCTCGGAACGCGGCTGGCGATCTTGTCGTGCGGTTCGGGGTGGCGTTGCTGGACGCGTATCTGGAGTTTTTGGCGGTGCGGTCGCGGCCGAACACGGTCGTGGCGGTCGCGTATGACCTGAAGGTGTTCTTCACCGCGGTCGGGAAGTCGCCGCGGCGGGTGGTCGCGGGGGATGTGCTGGCGTTCGTGACGGCGCAGTATGCCGGTGGCCCGGCCCGCCGTCTGCAGGTGGCCGGTGATGGTGGCGGGGTGTCGGCTCGGACGGTGCGGCGGCGGCTGTCGAGTGTGTCGGGGCTGTTCGCGTTTCTGCAGGCGCGGGGGGACGTTGCCGGGAATCCGGTGCCGCGGGGGTTGCCGACCCGGCGGGAGCGGCAGCGGCCGCGTCAGGGGGTGCCGCTGGTCCGCACGCCGCGGACGTTGCCGCGGATCCTGGAACCGGGGCAGGTTGATGCGCTGCTGGGAGCGTTGCGGACCTGGCGGGACCGGGCGATGGCCGAGGCGATGGTGCTGGGCGGGCTGCGTCGTTGCGAGGTGCTCGGCCTGCGGCTGACGGATCTGCAGGTGCCGGCGCGGCGGGTGTTCATCGCCGAGGGTAAAGGCGGGCATCAGCGCCAGATCCCCGTGTCCGGCCGGTTCTTCGCCTCCCTCGCTGCCTATCTGGACGGCGAACGGCCGCCGGACGCCGGCACCGACCGGGTGTTCGTGGTCCTCAAAGGCCCGCGGCGGGGCCGGCCGCTGTCACCGGCGGGCCTGGACCAGATCCTCGACTCCGCCCGGGCCCGGGCCGGGCTGACCCAGGCCACCTGCCACCAGCTGCGGCACACCTGCCTGACCCGGCTGCGGGAAGCCGGGATGGCCCTCGAGGCGGTCCAGGCCCAGGCCGGGCACGCCTCGATCGAGTCCACCCGGATCTATCTGCATCTCGCCGATGACTGGCTGGCATCGCAATACCGGCGCGCCGCCGAAGCCATCGACGCTCAGCTGCTGCCCGGCAAACCTTCCCCGATCGGCAGCTCCGTCCTGTCCATCGTGGACGGAGACCGGCCATGACCGGCGTCCAGCAGTTCCCCGACTGGGACCACCTCGTCACCGCCGTCCCGGACATCGCCGCGCCGATGCGCCGTTATCTGCAGCAACTGCAGGTGATCCTGCGCCCCGGCAGCGTCCGTAACACCGACCAGGCCCTGCGGTCCTTCGCTGTGTTCCTTGCCGAGCAGGCCCCTGACGTCCGGCACGTCACCGACGTCCGCCGTCACCACATCGAGGACTTCCGCAGCTGGCTGGCGGCCCGGCCCGGCCGTCGCACCGCCCGGCTCACCCCGGCGACCCTCGCGCACCGGCTCGGCACGCTGCGGATGTTCTTCGTCCGCATCAGCGACTGGGACTGGCCCGAAGCCCCGGCCCGCGTGCCGATCATCCCCGCCGACCTGCCCCGCCAGGACCACCCACTGCCCAAAGCCCTCGACGACCCGGCCGCCGCGAAACTCCTGCGCGCCGCGCAGAACCAACCCAGAATGCTGGTCCGGGTCGTCGTCGAAGTGTTGCTGCGCACCGGACTACGAGTCGGTGAGTTCACCGCGCTCACCGCCGACGCGGTCGTGCTCATCGGCGCGGCGCACTGGCTGCACGTCCCGGTCGGCAAACTCCACGAGGACCGCTACCTGCCCCTGCACCCGCACCTGATCACCCTGATCGGCGACTACCGCGCCGCGCACGTCACAGCCGACAACCCGCTGCTGCTACCGCGGGAGAACGGCCGGGCACTGGACCGGCACACCGTCACCCGCCTCATCAACAAAGCCGGCACCGACGCCGGCCTGCCCCACATCCACCCCCACCAACTCCGCCACACCCTGGCCACCCAGGCCATCAACCGCGGCATGAGCCTCGAAGCCATCGCCGCACTCCTCGGCCACCGCAGCATGGACATGACCCTCCGCTACGCCAAAATCGCCAACCGCACCGTCGCCGACGAATACTTCGCCGTCACCGAAAAAGTCGAATCCCTTTACCAGCAAGGCAAACCACTCCCCGCCGACACCATCGGCCCCCACATGGCCCGGCTACGCCGCGAACACCACCGCCTCCTCGGCAACGGCTACTGCACCCGGCCACCCGAACTCGACTGCGCCTTCGAAGCCATCTGCGAAACCTGCACCTTCTTCCAAACCAGCATCGAGTTCCGGCCCACCCTGCAACGCCAGCACAACCACGCCGCCGACCACAACCAGACCCACCGCGCTGACCTGTTCAACCAGCTCCTGACCCGCCTCGACGACCAAGCATCCTGACCCCCAACCCGGCCCACCGGAAGGCGGCCCCACCATGCACGGCGTCAACCTCGCCCACGACCACGCAGCCGAACTCACCGAACTCCTCGAGTTCCTCAACGCCTGGCTCATCAGCGACCACGACCACCTCAACGCATCCCTGATCAGCTATGTCGGCCACCCCGCCTACGACATCAACCAGCTCAAGACCGACCTCGCCCGGTTCACCTTCCTCCTCGGCGGCGACACCGACGGCGAGCTCTTCCAACCTCCGCCAACCCCATAACCAGCCCCCTCCCAAGGAGCAACTTCACCAGACCCCTTGACAAGGATTACCTGCATAATGCCGCGATGAGGGTGCGCTCACCGTTACGCTTTGCGCCGGGCTCCAAAGGCAACCTCCGGTTGGCGGCGCCACCCAGCCGGGGACGGGACCGGACCGTCGAGAATGGACAACGGATGACCTTCGTAAAACTCTCCGCAGCGAATTCTAGGGAATTCGTCGAAAGGTTCGGGAACTTCGAGGGATACGCGGTACTCGATGGCCCATTCATCTGAGCTTGTCAACAAGGACAAGGCTGCCGTTGGCGGATGTGCAGCGAGTAGCGGGTTCAACGACAGGAGTTCGTTCGTGGCGATGACACTGACCACCGAAGATCTGGGCGCTGCGCCGGACGTGAACGCGGCAACGCTGGACGAGCTGCTCGCATCGGACGCGTTCGGCAAGTTTGCCGCTCTCAGTGCGTCCGATGAGGAGTTCATCCAGGCCGGCGACGCATGGGAGCCGGGCGCGGCGTGCGCGGCCTTCATGCAGGCCCACGGTTCTGACCCTTGGGTGCTGGAGTACCGCGAGCGCGGTCAGCAGTTCCGTGCCGAGGGACAGGTCACGCTGCAACAGGTGCGGCGGGCGTTCCAGTCGTACCTGCTCGGCGGGTCGGAGTGGCGCACCGCGTTCGCCTGGAGCGAGGTAGCGCTGTAGGCGCGCGGGGTGATCTTACGATGTGGTGGTGGAGCCACTGAAGATGCTGGAAACGCGGCCGGGCGCGTACTCGCTGCTGCTGGACGCCGGGAGCACGGCCGTCGACGAGGTCGCGGAGGAGCTCGGCCATGAGCCGAACGGCTACTTCTGGGAGGGGGTCGCCGCGTTGCTCGTCGCCACCGAGGCGCCCGACCTGGAGGGCCGCTTCAAATATGATCCCGAGGGCGGCATGTTCGTCGCCTATGGCACAGACCTGCCCGCGCTGGAGCGGCTCGGCGGCCTCATGAGCCTGGTCGCGAACGATGCGGACCGGCTGCGGCGGCTCGTCGCGCTCGCCGACGAGCGGGGCTACGAGTTCGACGACTGAGGTCGCGGTGTCACCGGGCCGAGATATCCGGCACCTCAGGCGCCGGATATCTCGGGGAATGACCGGTTGTCAGGACAGGACGCGGACCTGGACCGTCGTGGCCATCTCGGCCAGCTGGGCCAGGATCTCCTGCGGGTAGTCGATGGCGATGTCGGTGAGCAGGTAGCCGTACTCGCCGCGGGTGGCCAGGATCTGGCCCTCCACGTTCACCTTGTGGCCGGCGAAGATGCTGTTCACCTCGGCCAGCACGCCCGGGACGTTGTGGTGCAGCAGGGCGATGCGGTGCGTCTCCGGCAGCTGCTGCAGGTTGAGGGACGGCAGGTTGACGCTGAGCGTCGTGGAGCCCTCCGCGACGTACTTGTGCAGCTTCTCGGCGACGAACGAGCCGATGTCGGACTGCGCCTCCTCGGTCGAGCCGCCGATGTGCGGCGTGAGGATGACGTTGGGCAGGCCGCGCAGGGACGAGACGAACTCGTCGCCCTTGCCCTTGGGCTCCTTCGGGAACACGTCGACGGCGGCACCCGCGAGGTGGCCGTTGTCGAGGTGGCGGCGCAGGGCCTCGTGGTCGATGACGAAGCCGCGGCTGAGGTTCAGGAAGATGCTGTGCGGGCGCATCTTGGCGAACTGCTCCTCGCCGAAGAAGCCGCTGTTGCCCGGGCGGCCGTCGACGTGCAGGGTGACGATGTCGGAGAGCTCGAGCAGCTCGTCGAGGGAGTTGCAGCGCACGGCGTTGCCCAGCGCGAGCCGCTCGCTGGTGTCGTGGAAGTACACCCGCAGGCCCAGGTTCTCGCCGAGGACCGACAGCTGCGTGCCGATGTTGCCGTAGCCCACGATGCCGAGGGACCGGCCGCGGATCTCGTGGGAGCCCACCGCGTCCTTGTTCCAGACGCCGTTGTGCATGTCGGCGTTCTTCTCGGTGAGCCGCCGCGTGAGCGAGATGATCTCGGCGATGGCCAGCTCGACCACGCTGCGGGTGTTGGAGAACGGCGCGTTGAACACGGCGATGCCGGACTCCGCGGCGGTGCGCAGGTCGATCTGGTCGGTGCCGATGCAGAAGGCGCCGATGGCGCGCAGCTGGGTGGCGGAGGCCAGGGCATTGGCGGTGACCTGGGTCTTGGACCGGATGCCAAGCAGATGTACCCCGTCGAGCTTGGCGATGAGCTCCTCCTCGTCGAGGGCGCGGCCGATCGTCTCGACCTCGTAGCCCTCGGAGCGCATCCGCTCGACCGCGATCGGGTGGATGTTTTCGAGGAACAGGACCCGCATGGGGTCTCCCTGGGAAGTCAGTGGCAGCACAGCACCACCCTATGTGACCTCAGGGACTACTGGTACGTGAGCCGCGACTCGTCACCGCCGGCTGGGCGGAATCGTGCCGTTCCCGCAGCTTGGCCCGCACCTCCTCGGGCGTGTACGCGCGCCGCCGCCGCTCCGCCCGGGCGACCATGACACCCGTCGCGGCCACGCCGACGACACCGGCCAGCCCCACGACCTTCCACCATTTGATCCGCATGAGGCCCTAGGGTAGTACCGGTGATGGTCGATCTCGATGAGGCCGTGCAGATGACACGCACGGGTGACGTGTGGGTGTTCCGCGGCCGCACCGCCGCCGACCGGGCGATCCAGACGCTGACCAACAGCCCGGTCAACCACGTCGGCATGGCGGTCGTCCTCGACGACATGCCGCCGCTCATGTGGCACGCCGAGCTCGGCAAGTCCCTGCCCGACCTGTGGGCCGGCACCCACCAGCGCGGGGTCCAGCTGCACGACCTGCGCGACGCGGTGCTCGTCTGGGGCCGCCGCTACGGCCAGCGGGCCTGGCTGCGTCAGCTGTTCCCGGAGGCCGGACCGGCGATGGAGGACGCGGCCCTGCGCACCGTCGCCCGCCTCGACGGCACCCCGTTCCCCTCGACCGCCCGGCTGGCCGGCCGCTGGTTCAAGGGCCGCCTGCCCCACCTGCGCGAGCAGGCGTCCGGCACGCTGGAGACCGCCTACTGCGCCGAGGTGGTGGCCGTCACCTACGAGGAGATGGGACTGCTGGCCCCGGGCCGGCGGGCGAACTGGTACGACCCGGGCAAGTTCTGGAGCGGCGACGACCTGGAGCTGCAAGGTGGCGCCCGGCTCGGCGAGGAGGTCGCCGTGCGGCTGCCGGCGGCCTGACGTCCTGCCGTGCAAAGTCTGGCCGTTCGGGTGTGCGCAGTCGGCGAACCGGCCAGGGTAGCTTTCTCGCGTGACCGAGCAGCCCCACCTGCCCCTCGACCACCTGGCCGAGCCGGTGCCCGATGACGAGGCCGTCACGCAGCCCCTGCCCCCGCCGGCGGACTTGGACCTCGGGGCCGCCACCCAGCCGCTGCCGCCCCCGCCGCCGAAGGAGCACCCGGTGCACCGCCCGCCGGTCGGGCTGATCGCCGCCCTCGCGGTCGGCGTCGTCGTCGCGGTCGGCGTGGTGGTCGTGCTCATCGGCCGGATCGACAAGGAGCCGGCGGCGGCGGCCGAGACCCCGCCGCAGCGGTTCCCCTCGCCGCAGGCGCTGGTGCAGTACCTCGACCGCCACGGCCTGTCGTGCGACTCCTACGAGGCGCTCGGCGACGACGGCGATGCGCTCGGCCGGGGCCGCTGCGTCGCCGCCGGGGCGACGGTGGGCGTGGGCGTCTACGAGGCGCACACCGAGGTCGAGGCCGAGTGGAACACCCTGGCCGGGTCCCGCGGCCCGCTGTTCATGGCGCTCGGGGACAACTGGGCGGTGGACGGCCCGGCCGACTGGACCAAGCGCGTCGCCGAGGCGCTCAACGGGCAGTACCGTGCCCAACCCTGATCTGCCCAAGTCCTAATATGCCCTAGTGCTCGATCGGTTCCTGCGTGTGTGGCTCGGAAGCTGGCCGTCCCCCGGGGGAGTGCTCGTCGTGGGCAGCCCTCAACGGGAGAAGCCGCGGTGGGACGGCGGGGAGCAGCGGGCGCTCGGCGTGACCGACGCGGCCGGCAACGGGGTGCTGTCGGTGCCGCCGGCCAGCCGCGAGGCGGTCGCCGCGCTCGTCGCCGGCCTCGCGCCCGGAGAGCTGGAGGCGGCCCTCGCGGCCGAGCTGCCCGGCCTCGTCGGCCGGCCCGAGCAGCACTGCTTCACCGGCGTCTTCCGCTGGACCGAGGCCCCGGCCGACCTGCCCGACGCCGGGGCGTGGGAGCCCTCCGACGGGCCGGGCCTGCCGGAGTGGCTGCGGCCCTTTCCCGGCGAGGTGCTCGTCGCGCGGGAGCCGGGCACGTGGGAGTACCTGGCCGGCGTCGGGCTCAAGCCGCACGACCCGACCGGCGTCGAGATCTCGGTCGGCACCGCCGAGCGGGCCCGCGGGCAGGGGCTGGCCCGGCGGCTCGTGGCCCGGACGGCCCGGCGGATCGTGGCGGCCGGTGCGGTACCGATATATCTGCACGACCCCGCGAACACCGCGAGCGCCCACGTGGCCGTCGCCTCCGGCTTCCCCGACCTCGGGTGGAAGGTCCACGCCCTCGCCGGCGCCGCCTGAGACGCGCGCAACGCGCCCGCGGAAATCCCGCAGATCCGCGCCGGCCGCGACGATGTGTGCGGTATGTTCCCCGCTTCCGGTGCCGTGCACGTCGGCCGCCAGCCGATCTTCGACCGAGACGGCGACGTCCACGGCTACGAGCTGCTGTTCCGCGGTGACGCGGCCGCGGTCGACGCCGACGAGCGGGGCGCGTACGCCACCAGCCGGGTCCTGATCACCGCCTTCACCGAGATCGGCATCGAGCCGCTGTGCGGCCGGGCGCTGTGCTTCGTGAACCTCACCCGGGAGTTCCTGGTCGGCGACCTGCCGCTGCCGTTCGACGCCGAGCAGGTGGTGCTCGAGATCCTGGAGACGGTCGAGATCGACGACGAGGTCGTGTCCGCGGTCGAGGGCCTGGTCCGCCAGGGGTACCGCATCGCGCTGGACGACTACGTCTTCGGCCTCGGCCACGAGCCGCTGCTGGAGCTCGCCGCCTACGTGAAGATCGACGTGCTGGAGACCGAGCCCGAGGAGCTCGTCGCGACGGTGGAGCGCTGCCGGAAGTACGCGGGCGTGAAGATGGTCGCCGAACGACTCGAGACGCCGCGGCAGCTCGAGCACGCGCGGGAGCTGGGGTTCGACTACTTCCAGGGCTACGTGCTCGGCCGCCCGCAGGTGGTCAGCGCCGCCGCCCTGTCGCCGTCGAGGCTGGCCCGGGTCGAGCTGCTGAGCCTGCTGGTCGGGCCGAGCATCCCGCTGGCGCGGGTGGTCGGTCTCGTCACCAGCGACCCGGCGCTCAGCCTGCGGCTCATGGCCGCGGCCAACGCCGACTCCCTCGGCCTGCCGGTCAAGGTCTCCTCGGTGCACGAGGCGGTCCTGCTGCTCGGCGTCGACCGGCTGCGCGACTGGGCCACCCTGATGCTCGTCAGCGACCTCGACGGCCCCGGTGACCCCGGCACCCACCAGCTGTCGGCGGCGATCACCCGGGCCCGGATGTGCCAGAACATCGCCGGGCGGATGGACCTGCCGCCCGAGGCCGCGTTCACCGTCGGGCTCGTCTCCGCCGTGGCCGAGCTGCTCGGGCAGGGCGCCGCGGAGCTGGCCGTGCGCCTCTCGCTCAGCGCCGAGGTGACCGAGGCCATGGTCGACGGGGCCGGGCCGCTCGGCGAGCTGCTGTCCCTCGTCGCCGCCTACGAGGCGTCCGACCTGCCGATGCTGCTGGCCGCCCCGCTGCCGGTCGAGGACACCGCGCGGGCGTACCTCGACGCCGTGGCCTACACCGGGCAGATCATCGCCCCGCGGGCCCGCCCGGCTTGAATCTCCGTTCTCGCGGCCGATATCCAGACGTGGACAGCTCACGCCCCGTGTACATCGGCCGCCAGGCGCTCTATGCCGACAAGCGCCAATTGGCGGCCTACGAGCTGCTGTTCCGCGACGGCCCGCACGCCGACCACGCGACCGCGCGCGACAGCGTCGCCACCAGCCGCGTCATCGTCGAGGCGTTCACCGCCTTCGGCATCGAGGAGCTGGTCGGCGACCGGGGCTGCTTCATCAACCTGACCCGGGAGTTCCTCGTGGGCGAGCTGCCGCTGCCGTTCCCGCCGGGCCGGGCCGTCCTGGAGGTCATGAGCGGGATGGAGATCGACGACGAGGTGGTCGAGGGCGCCGCGGTGCTGGGCGGGCAGGGCCATCGGCTCGCGATCGACAGCTTCACCGGCGACCCGGCCGCGGCGCGGCTGCTCCCGCACGCCCACTACGTGAAGATCGACATGCGGACCGGCGACCGGCACGCCGTCGCGCGGCTGGTCGACCAGTGCCGGCGCATCCCGCGCATCCGGCTCGTCGCCCAGCGCATCGAGACGAGCGAGCAGCTGGAGCTGGCCCACCGGCTGCGCTTCCAGCTCTTCCAGGGCCACGAGCTCGCCCGGCCCCACCTCGTCACCACGCACGCCCTGAGCCCGATCCGGCTGGCCCGCATCCGGCTGCTCACCGAGCTGTCCGCCGAGGAGATCGACCTGGACCGGGCCGTGGCCACCATCGAGCGCGACCCGGCCCTGGCGATCCGCATCCTGCGCGGGGTCAACAACGCGGCCAGCGGCCTCAAGCAGCCTGTCTCGTCGATTTTCCAGGCGGTCGTACTGCTCGGGGTCCCCCAGGTGCGCCAGTGGGCGACGCTCATGGTGGCGGCCGACCTCGCCGACGGCGACGAGTCCCTGCTCAGCGACATCGTCGTGCGGGCCCGCATGTGCCAGACCGTCGCCGAGCGCCGGGGCTGCGGCGACGGCGCCACCGCGTTCACCGTCGGGCTGCTCTCCGCCATCGGCGAGCTGCTCGGCGGCCCGCCCGGCGAGCTCACCGACCATCTCGCGCTCACCGCGGACGTCGCCGACGCCGTCGCGCACGGCCGGGGCGAGCTGGGCGCCGTCCTGCGCGACGTGCAGGCCTACCAGCGTGGCGTCGGCGCCGACCTGCGCGGCGAACTGCTCGCCGCGCTCAGCTGGACCAACGCCTCGCTCGCCGAGCCCGAGCCGGTGTCGCGTTGACCATGCGGTCCTACCTCGCGGCAGAGACCGCGCTCGTCGCACTCTCCTTCGCCGTGCCCGACGGCACCTGGTGGCAGGTCGGCGTGCAGGTGCTCACCGGCTGGCTGGTGGCGTACGTCCTGCTGCGCCGCCGCATGTGGAGCTTCGGCATCGGGGTGGCCGCCAACGCCGGCGGCATGCTCTACGAGGCCTACCAGCTGCACGTCAACCACGCCTACGCCTCGCCGTCGTGGCAGGACGCCGGCTACCTGACGCTCTACCCGGCGGTCGCGCTCGGCCTCCTGCGGATCATCCGGCGGCGCAGCGAGGCCCGCGACTGGAGCGCGATCCTCGACGCCGCCACCGTCTCCGTCGGCCTCGGCCTGCTCGCCTGGGTCTTCATGGTCCGCCCGGCCCTGGACGGCTCCGGGGCCGACCCGCTGGCCGCCGCCGTCGCGGTCGCCTACCCGGCCGGCGACGTGCTCGTGCTGGCCATGCTGGCCCGGCTGCTCTTCGGGGCGGGCGCCCGCACCCGGTCCTTCTGGCTGCTCAGCGCGGCCATGATGCTGTTCCTGGCCGGCGACGCGGCCTGGGCCGTGGTCAACACCCTGGGCGTGGAGCCCAACCACTTCGAGCACCGGCTGCTCGGCGCCGCTTACCTGGTCGCGTACGCGCTCATCGGGCTCTCCGCCCTCGACCCCTCGGCAGGGCGCACGGTCGAGGTCACCCGCGACCACCGCCGGCTCGGCGCCGCCCGGCTCGCGCTGCTCACCGCGGCCTCGCTCATCTCCCCGGTGCTCATGCTCGGCGAGATCGCGGCTCACGACCTGGACGACGCGCTGCCGATCGCGCTGAGCTCGATCGCGCTGTTCCTGCTCGTGGTGGTACGGATGATGCGGCTGCTGCGGGAGCTGGAGGCGCAGACCCGGCGGGTCAGCGAGCTGTCCCTCACCGACGAGCTGACCGGCCTGCCCAACCGCCGGGCCTGGAACGCCGAGCTGCCGGCCGCGGTCGAGCGGGCCCGCCGGGGCGGCTCCGGCCTCACCGTGGTCATGATCGACCTGGACCATTTCAAGCGGTACAACGACGAGCACGGCCACCCGGCCGGCGACCGGCTGCTCAAGTCGGCCGCCGCGGCCTGGAGCGGGGTGCTGCGCCGCACCGACACCCTCGCCCGCTACGGCGGGGAGGAGTTCGTGGCCCTGCTCCCGGGTGCCGACCCGCTGCCGATCGTGCGGCGCCTCATGGAGGTCACGCCGCTCTCCCAGACCTTCTCGGCCGGCGTCGCCCGCTGGGACGGCCGGGAGACCTCCGACGAGCTGCTGGCCCGCGCCGACGTGGCCCTGTACGAGGCCAAGCGCGCGGGCCGCAACCGGTTCAGCGAGGCTGGAGCTCTCGCCGGCTGACGCCGAGATAGATGCGGTGGTCGCGGTGGTCGATCCGCTCGACGGTGTTGACGTCGACCTTGAACAGTTCGCCGTCGTCGCCGGCGACGAGCACCTGCCGGCCGTCGTACGTCCGCCGGTCGATCGCGCCGACCTCGCCGTCGGTCGCCTCCACCGTGTAGCCCACGAGCACCATGTCCCATCGCCCCCTCACCCGGTCAACGCTCGCTATACCCATCGGGGTGCGTTTCCTCCCATGCGTGGTCCGTTGCCGCGTTCCGTGCGAACCGGAAGATGATGACAGATGCCGCGATCAACCCGAGCACGATCATGGCGATGGCGCTCAGCAGCAGCGTGCCGGCCGCGCCCACGGCGCCGACCAGGGGCCCACCGGCGGCCGTGCCGAGCGGCACCGCGATCACGGTGATCGTGCCGAACGCGGCCAGCACCTGGGGGAGCCGGTCGGCCGGGGTGGTGGCCTGGAACAGCGCCATGACCGTCGAGAGGTACGGCGACCAGCACAGCCCAGCGACCGCGAACGCCGGCAGGGCGAGGCCGGGCGGAGCGCCGAGCCCGAGCGGGAGCATGGCGACCCCGAACGCGACCACGATCCCGGTCATCGCCGGCCACAGGGGGAGCCGCCTGAGGTGCGCGGCCGCGAGCCCGCCGACGACCGCCCCGACGCCGAAGGCCGTGTAGTAGACGCCGAGCAGGGTGGCCGGGGCGTGCAGGTCCTCGGCGACGTGGATCGGCATCGCGGTGTAGAAGGGGCCGAAGAGCAGGAAGAAGGCGAACGACAGCGCCAGCAGCGCCCGCTGGGTGCGGCTGCCCGTCGCGGGCCGGTCCGGCGCCCGCTCCGGCTTCTTGGCCGTCGCCGGCATCGCCCAGCGGTAGGTGGCGGCCAGCAGCGCGAAGCTGGCCGCGTCCAGGGCGATGACCAGGGCCGCGTTGGTCCACCCGATCAGCAGGCCGGCCAGGGGCGGGCCGACGATCGTGGCGAACTCGGCGATGGCGCTCAGCACGCCGTTGGCCGCCAGGTGGTGCTCCTTCGGCAGCACCTCGGCGATCAGGGTGTAGCGGCCGGCGGAGCCCCACGCGGCCAGCAGCGAGGAGACGCCCAGCAGGGCGACGTAGAGCCACAGCGGCAGGGCGCCGGCCGCGTACGCGATCGCGACGGCGCCGAGGCCGGCCGCGCGCAGGGTCGCGTTCCAGCCGGCGAGCTGCGCGCCGGGGCGATGGCGCAGGAAGCGGCCGAGGGCGACGCCGCCGAGGGCGCTCGGCAGGGAGTACGCCGCTACCGCCGCCGCCACCCAGGCGCCGCGCTGCTCCTCGGGGGCCAGCTGCAGGGCGAGCCAGCCGAC
This sequence comes from Dactylosporangium salmoneum, assembly GCF_039532525.1. NCBI lineage: Bacteria > Bacillati > Actinomycetota > Actinomycetes > Micromonosporales > Micromonosporaceae > Dactylosporangium > Dactylosporangium salmoneum. The sequence continues at coordinate 77,311 of NZ_BAAARV010000023.1, read as the reverse complement.
GGCCACGATCGACATGCCGTCGCCGAGCGCGGACACGGCGAGCCCCGGCAGGACACGCCGCAGCACCGGGTGGCCGAGGACGGGACGGTAGGGGGTGAGGAGCATGGATGCCAGCACAGCTCATGCGGTACCGACGCGGCAATGAAAATCGCGGTGAGCGCAATTCGCGGCCGTGGGCTATCTTGCCAGCCATGCGTGGGTGGCCCATCGGGCTGGGATTGTGGCTGCTGCTGGTCGCGGCCCTGGAGGCGGCGGGCTTCGTCGCCGTGTGGCGGTTCTTCGTACAGAGCGAGCACGGTCAGTTACTGGACTTCGTCGCGATCACGGGCAACAGCATCGGCCGGGTCCGGGTCGCCTCCCTCGTGCACACCACCCTCAACGGCATCTCCGCCGTGTCGCTGGGCGCCGCCACCATCGTGATCGGCTTCATCGCCCTGGCCCGCCGCCGGGTCGCCCTCGCCGCCGGCGCGATGCTGCTCATCGCCGGGTCGAACGTCACCACGCAGGTGTTGAAGACGCTGATTTACCGCCCGGAGCTGGGCGTCGACCTCGAGCGCGCGGCCGCGGGCAACAGCCTGCCGAGCGGCCACACCACGGTCGCCGCCTCCGTCGCCGCCGCCTTGGTCCTGGTCGTGCCGGCGAAGGCCCGCGGCGCGGCGGCCCTCCTCGGCGCCCTCTTCGCCTCGCTGGCCGGCGTCGCCACCCTCTCGGCCGGCTGGCACCGGCCGAGCGACGCGGTGGCCGCGCTGCTGGTCGTCGGCGCCTGGGCCGCCGCCGCGGGCCTGTTCATCATCGTGGCCCAGCGCCGCCACGGCGACGTGACCTACGGCGAGGCCAGCACCTACACGACGGTCTTCCTGGCCCTGGTCTCCCTCGGCCTGCTGCTGGGCGCCGCGATCTGCATGCGGCTGACCGACGAGGTCCTCACCCGGGCGGTGGACGACCTGAGCCGGCGGCGCCTGTTCGCGGCGTACGCCGGGGGCGCCCTCGGCATCGCCGGCACCGCCGGGCTGGTGATCGCGGCGGTGCTGGCGACGGTGCACCGGGTGGTGCCGAGCCTCGTCCCGCCCCCGGATCGGGACGAGGACGACGAGGAGCCGACGACGCAGGTGGTCAGCCGACGCCCAGCGCGGTGACGTCCCACGTGCCGTAGTACTGGTTGACGAAGACGTTCGTGAGGCGCGGGTTGCGATAGTTGAGCACCTTGTCGTACGTCAGCGGCACCATCGAGGCGTTGTCCATCACCTCGGCGTTGATCTGCTGCCAGATCCCTGCCGCCCGGGTGCCGTCCCCGACGGAGCGCACCTGGTCGAGCTGCTGGTTGATGAGCGGATCGTCGAGCTCGGCGTAGTTGTTGTTGCCGCTGGGCAGGATCAGCCGCCCGTCGATGAGCGTCGGGTAGAACCCGTACCCGGTCGGGAAGTCGGCCGACCACGCCGAGAGGATGATGCCGTACCCCTTCTTGTGCACGTTGTCCGGGCTGCCCACGACGGATCGGGCGTACATCGACGGGTCCGACGGGTCGATCCGCGCCTTGATCCCGACCTGCGCCAGCGACGCCTGCACCGCCTCCGCGGTCTTCATCGCCTTGGGGCTGCCGGTGACCGCGATCACCGTGTCGAACCCGTCCGGCTTGCCGCACCGCTGCAGCTCGTCCTTGGCCTTGTCGGGCTGCGGCTTGCCGCTGCGGGTCTGGTACGGGTCGAGCCCCTCGTCGTACCCGGCGATCCCCGGCGGCAGCATCCCGCCCGCGATCTGGCCACCGGCCACGGCGCCCCCGCGGGCCGCCTGCACCGCGCCCTTGTCCACGGCGTACTGCACCGCGCGCCGGCAGTGCGCGTCGTCGAACGGCGCCACCCGGGTGCTCAGCGCCGCGTACTGCACGAACCCGGTCGTCGGCTCGTCCGCGTGCGCCTTCAGCCCCGGGTTCAGCAGCACCTTCGCCTGGACCCCCGACTGCACCCCGCCCTGCCCGGCGTCCATGTCGAGCGTCCCGTCGAGCAGCTGCTGGTCGATCTCGCCCGGGTCGGTCCCGATGGTCATCTCGATCCGGTCGGGCAGCGCCCGCCGCACCTGGTCCGTCCCCCGGTCCCACGCGTCGTTGCGCACCCAGGCGACCTTCTTGCCGGAGTCGATGCTGTCGAACCGGTACGGCCCCGACGACACCGGCTTGTCGCCGTAGCGCTCCCCGGTGTCCAGCCGCTGCGGCACCGGCGCCGCCACCCCCATCGCCAGCAGGTACGGGAAGTCGGCGAACGGCTCGGCCAGCCGGAACACGATGGTCCGGTCGTCCAGCGCAGAGACCGAGCGCAGCCCGTCCTTCGACGCGTACGGCCCCGGGTAGTGCTGCCCCTGATCCAGCTGGTCGATCAGGTACGTGGGCCCGCCCGACAGCGTGTCCTGCGCGAAGAGCCGCTCGATCCCGTACTTCACGTCCTGCGCCCGGATCGCGCTGCCGTCCTCGAACCGCACCCCGTCGCGCAGGTGGAACGTGTACGTCAGCCCGTCCGACGACACGTCCGGCAACGCCTCGGCCAGGTCCGGCTGCAGCACCAGCCCGTCCGCCCCGGGCGCGGCCGCCGGCGTGAGCAACGTCCGCGCGTACAGCCGCTGCAGGTTGTACACCGCGTTGATGTACGACCTGGTCGGGTCCCAGGAGTCCACATCGTTGGCGCTGGCCAGCCGCAACGTGCCGCCGGCCACGTCCGAGGGGTTGACGACCTCGCTGAGGCCGGCGTCGAACCCTCCGGCCGCGGACCCTTCCCCGCCGTTGTTGTCCTTGCCGGCGCATCCGCCCAGCACGAGCGCCAGGCCGAGGACCGCACCACACCACGTAACCTTCACCCTACGGAGCGTAGTTCTGCCAGCTCTCACCCTGCGGCGAGTCGCCGGAACTCGGCGGCGTGTCGGTGTCGCTACCCGGCGTGGTGGCGGGCGTTCGAGCAGGCGGGCGGCGGACGTTTGAGGAAGCGCGGGGGCGGATATCCGCTCTGTATGGCCACCACAGATGATCACACCGGCGTTCCCCGCGTGGACGACGCCGTCGACATCGACACGATCCGGGACGAGGCGGAGGAGATCGCGGTTCCGGCGTTCGACTACATCGCGCAGCCCATCGACGCGGTGGTCGACGGGCTGCTCGGGCACTCGCACGACGAGGACCGGGACACCGAGAACACCCAGGTCGACGAGTAGTCCCGAGGCCCCGGGCAGGGACGGGGCTGCTCAGGGGCAGGCCCACGGCTGCGCGGTGAGCAGCTGGCGCACGTGCGCCGACGGGCCCATGGCGAACTCGCCGGTCGCCTCGTAGCCCTCCGCGGACAGCGCGCGGTGCCAGGTCAGGGCGCGGATCACGTTGCCGGCGACCATGGCGTTGCGCAGGTCGGCCAGCAGCTCGGCGCGCGGGGCCAGGTCGGTGAACGGCTCCAGGTACGCGTCGCGCAGCCGCGTGCTGGTCGCGCCGCGCAGCGTGACCAGCATCGAGCAGAACGGGTGGGCGACGACGCTGTCGCCCCAGTCGTAGATGCGCCCGCCGTCGGCGAAGGGCCGCCGTCGGGCAGCAGCAGCCGGCCGAGGGGCGGGTCGGCGGCGATCGGGGCGAGGGTCTGTGCCGGGGCGAGCCGGCGCAGCGTGCGGTACAGCTCCACCTCGAACACCGTGCCGGGGGCCGGCATCTTCAGCCAGACGGGGCCCGCGTCGGTGTCCGCCCGCATGACCGTGCCCCAGGGGCGCCGGCGCGGCACGGTGACGTCGCCCGTCCGGCGCCGGCCGGCCTCGGCGAGGCGCTCGTCGACCCAGCCGGTGACGTGCTCGGGGGTCACCGCTCGGGCGCCGGGTGCGGCAGCGGGTGCGCGCCCTCGGGTCGCAGCCCGTCGAAGATGATCGCGAGGTAGCGCCGCCACAGCTCGGGCGCAGCCGTGTGGGCGTAGCCGGCGATGTAGTTCGGCGCGCACATGAGCAGGAACAGGTCGGTGCCGGTGACGTCGCCGCGCACGGCGCCGTCCTCGCGCGCGCGGCCGACGAGCTGGTCGATGGTCTCCTGCAGCCGGGCCTGGAGCCGCGAGACCTCCGCGTTGCCGGCGCTCGCGCCCTGCAGGAAGGAGAGGTCGCGCTGCTGGCGCTGCTGCGCGGCCACGGTCAGGAACTCCAGCAGCGCCTCGCCGGAGTCCTCCGACCGCAGCAGGTGCTCGCCGGTCTCGATCAGCGCCTCGACCCGGTCGAGCACGATCGCGGCGATCAGGTCCTCTTTCGTCGCGAAGTGCCGGAACACGGTGCCCTTGCCGATGCCGGCCCGCTTGGCGATGTCCGCGATCGACGCCTCGAGGCCGCGCTCGGCGAACTCGTCGGCCGCCGCGGCCAGCAGCAGGCGCCGGTTGCGTGCGGCGTCGGCCCGCAGCGGTCGGTTCACACCGGCCATCCTACAAAGTTGACCGCCCGGTCCGCTTCGGCTAACGTGACCGCATGGTCCGGTTCATGCAGGCAGTGGTCGCCGACCGTTACGGTCCCCCCGAGATTCACGTCGTTGCCGAGGCACCGGTGCCCGAACCCGGTCCGGGGCAGGTCCAGGTGCGCATCGCCGCGGTCTCGATCAACCCGGCCGACGTGCGGCTCGTCTCCGGCGACTTCCGAGACGCCGTCGACCTCCCGTTCCCGCACATACCCGGCAACGACTTCGCGGGCACGGTGAGCGCCGTCGGGGACGGGGTGACCCGCTACGAGGCGGGCGAGGAGATCTTCGGCTTCGCCACGCCCCGGGCGCTGCGGCACATGGGCAGCTCGTCGCTCGGCACCGGAGCGCTCGCCGAATACGCGGTCTTCGAGGCCGAGACGCCGTTCCTGGCACGGCGGCCGGACGGGCTCGACGTCGAGCAGGCGGCCGCGCTGCCCACCGTCGGGCTCACGGCCCGGGCGCTCATGGCAACCGCCGGGGTCGAGCCGGGCGCCCGCGTCCTGGTGGTCGGCGCGACCGGGGGCGTCGGCACCACGGTGCTGCCGCTGCTCGCCCGGGCCGGCGCCCGCGTCGTGGCGACCGCGCGCGGCGCCGACGCCGACCTGGTCCGGTCGCTGGGCGCGGCCGAGGCCGTCGGCTACGACGATTACCCGGGCGGCTTCGACCTCGCGCTCAACCTGGTGCTGCCGGGCGACCGGCTGGAGCCGCTGGTCGCGGCGGTGCGGCCCGGCGGGCGGCTGCTGTCCATCACCTTCCCGCCGCCGGCACCCCACGACGAGGTCGACGTCCGGCTCGTCCTGGACATGGAGGCCCGGCACGGCGGCATGGCCGAGGTCGCCGCGGACGCCGTCGCGGGCCGGCTGCGGGCGCGGATCGACGAGCGGTACGAGTTCGCCGACGCCGTGCGGGCCCTGGCCGACTTCGCCACCCGGCACAAGACCGGGAAGCTGGTGGTGCGGGTACGCTCTCGGACGTGAATATCGTGGCCGAGGTGCTTGTCGGGCTCGTGGCCGTCCTGCACCTGTACTTCCTGGTGCTGGAGATGTTCCTCTGGACGGCGCCGAGGACGCGGGCGGCGTTCGGCACGACGGCGGAGTTCGCGACCGCCAGCAAGGCGCTCGCCGCGAACCAGGGCCTGTACAACGGGTTCCTCGCGGCCGGGCTCGTCTACGGGCTGGTCGCCTCGAACGTCGCCTTCGAGGTCTTCTTCCTGATCTGTGTGATCGTCGCCGGGCTGTACGGCGCGGCCACCGCCAACCGGCGCATCCTGCTGGTCCAGGCGCTGCCGGGCGCGCTGGCGCTCGCGGCGGTCCTCGCCGCCCGGTAGCCGCCCGGGGCGGTGGCTACCGCAGGTCGACCGACAGCCACGCGGTCGGGGACGACGGGCGGTCGGCCCACCACACGACGCCGGCGCGAGCGGCCGTCACGCCCACGTTCGGGGCCAGGACCTTCGACTCCGAGGTGTCCAGGTCGTAGGCGACCAGGCGCACGTCGTCGCCGTGAAGCTCGGTGAACAGCTCGTAGCGGCCGGCCACGGCGTTGTCCGTGGCGATGGCGGTCAGGTCGCCGGGGACGCGGCGGCGGGACGTGCCGTCCGGGTGGCGCACGTCGAAGAGGTGCCCGTCGGTGGCCTGGACCATCGAGCGGCACCAGGCCGGGGTGCAGACCACCGACTCGGCGGCGGCCTTGGTCACCACCCGGCGCTCGCCGGACTGCGGGTTGACCAGCGCCAGCGGGGCCTGGTCGTCGACGCTGAGCAGCCAGGGCCAGGTGGTGTGGCGGAAGCGGCCGTCGGCGTACGTGGTGGTCACCGGGCCTCCGGCGACCGGGACGCTGCGCAGCTCGGTGCGCGGGGTGTCGTCCGGCGGCGCGGCGACCCAGTGGACGCGGTCGTCGGCGACGACGAGGTCGTACTCGGAGTCGAAGAAGACCGCGGCGCCGGTGTCGGCCGTGAGGGAGGCGGGCGGCCCGGAGCCGTCCAGCGGCGCGCGCCAGAGGCGGGTCTCGTAGGTGCCGCCGGGCAGGGCGGACGACTCGGCCCAGAAGAGCGCGCCGCCGGCGGCGGTGAAGCCCAGGAACTGGGCGAAGCGCTCACGGGGGAGGCGGCGCAGCTCGCGGTCGCCGGACGGGGAGCGCAGGACCAGGCGGTCGTCGGCGGCGTCGTTGGCGGTGCCGACCGAGGTGACGGCGTCGGCGTAGAAGAGCGGGGTGTACTCGGCGCCGTCCGGGAGCTTGGCGGAGGTGCTCCGCGCGGCCGGCGGGGCGGCGGAGGCGGAGGCGGTGGCCGACACCGGGGGAGGCCCCTTGTGCACGGTGGTCAGCAGCCAGGCGCCCGCCGCCAGGGCCACGGCCAGGGCGATCAGCGGGCGCGCCTTCCGGGCGGCGGCACTCACCGCGCCACCGAGGTTGTCGCCGTCATCGGTGCAACCTAGCCGGTGTTGAACACCGTTTCCAACACGACGCTCAGCGCGTAGCGGTGACGTCGGTGGCCAGGACGGTCGCCGGGCCGGTCGTGCTGCCCGTGACGGTGACGCGGGCGCCCGGCGGAATCCAGGACACCAGCGCCGGGCGGCCGTCCAGGCGGATGGTGGCGGCGGTGCCCGGGGCGACCGTGACGCTGCGCGGGCTGTTGCGGCGCCGGCCGTTGCGGACCGAGACCGTCAGGGCGGCCGGGGTGGACTGGACGACGGTGCCCGAGAACGTGACGCGGGCCGCGGCCGTCCAGGCGGTCCGGGCGGATGCGTCGGTCGGGGTGAGCAGGGTGGCCAGCGCGGTCGCGCCGGAGATCACGATGCGCATCACGAGAGGTAATCCTCCTGGTCGGGAGCCCATTACGCTCCCCGGAGCGGGGTGCCGACGGGGTTCGCGACCGGTGCGGGTTCGTGAGACTTTCACGGTGTCGAAGCGCTTGACCTGCCTGGGGCAGGGGCGGCGTTGACCCGGGACCGGGAGCGCTCACACCATCCGCGCTATGCGAATCAGCCCCCAGCGCCAACGAAGTAGATCGATGAGACTCGGTGCCCTGGCCTCGGCGGCCGTGGCGGTCGCGGCCGTCGGGGTGGCCGTGCAGATGTCCGTGCGACCGGCCGAGGCGGCCGCCGCGGATCCCTACTCCTTCAAGAACGTGCAGATTGAGGGTGGCGGCTTCGTGCCGGGCATCATCTTCAATCAGTCGCAGGCCAACCTGGTGTACGCGCGGACCGACATCGGCGGGGCGTACCGGCTCGATCCGAGCACCAACCGGTGGATTCCGCTGCTGGACTGGGTCGGGCAGGACAACTGGGGGTACAACGGCGTCGTCAGCATCGCCACCGACTCCGTCGATCCCAACAAGGTGTACGCGGCGGTCGGGATGTACACCAACTCCTGGGACCCGAACAACGGCGCCGTGCTGCGCTCCTCCGACAAGGGGGCCACGTGGCAGGCGACGGCGCTGCCGTTCAAGCTCGGCGGGAACATGCCGGGCCGGGGCATGGGGGAGCGGCTGGCCGTCGACCCGAACAAGAACTCGATCCTGTACCTCGGCACGCCCAGCGGCAACGGCCTGTGGCGCAGCACCGACTCGGGGGTCACGTGGGCGAAGGTCACAGCGTTCCCCAACCCCGGCAACTACGTGCAGGACCCGAATGACAGCAACGGGTACCTGACGGACAACCAGGGCGTCGTCTGGGTCACCTTCGACAAGCGGACCGGCTCGGCGGGCAGCGCGACGCAGACGATCTACGTGGGCGTGGCCGACAAGCAGAACACGGTGTACCGCAGCACCGACGGCGGGGCGACCTGGTCGCGGCTGGCGGGGCAGCCGACGGGGTACATCGCCCACAAGGGCGTGCTCGACACCACCGGCGGATATCTGTACCTCGCCACCAGTGACACCGGCGGGCCCTACGACGGCGCCAAGGGCGACGTGTGGAAGTACGCCACCGCCACCGGCACCTGGACGCAGATCAGCCCGGTGCCGTCGAGCAGCTCCGACGACTACTTCGGCTACAGCGGCCTGACGATCGACCGCCAGCACCCGAACACGATCATGGTGGCGACGCAGGTGTCGTGGTGGCCCGACGCGATCTTCTGGCGCAGCACCGACGGCGGCGCGACGTGGACCCGGATCTGGGACTGGACCAGCTACCCCAACCGGAGCTTCCGGTACAAGATGGACGCGAGCCGCTCGCCGTGGCTCAGCTTCGGGACGAACCCGCAGCCGCCGGAGGTCACGCCGAAGCTGGGCTGGATGAACGAGTCGCTGGAGATCGACCCGTTCAACTCCAACCGGTTCATGTACGGCACCGGCGCCACCATCTACGGCAGCACCGACCTGACCACCTGGGACAGCGGCGGCCAGATCACGATCAAGCCGATGGCGCCGGGGCTGGAGGAGACCGCGGTACTCGACCTGATCAGCCCGCCGACCGGCGCGCCCCTGATCTCGGGCCTCGGCGACATCGGCGGTTTCCGCCACGCCAACCTGGACGCGGTGCCGGCGCAGATGTTCACCGCGCCCGTGTTCACGACCACGACCAGCCTCGACTACGCCGAGCTGAACCCGAGCGTCATCGTGCGGGCGGGCAACTTCACCGACTCGGACCGGCCGAACGACAGCCACGCCGCGTTCTCCACCGACGGCGGCGCGAACTGGTTCCAGGGCACCGAGCCGGGCGGTATCAACGAGGGCGGGACCATCGCGGCGAACGCCGACGGTTCGCGGTTCCTGTGGGCGCCGAAGAACAGCGCCGTGGTGTACTCGGTCGGCTTCGGCAACAGCTGGACCCAGTCCAGCGGCATCCCGCAGAACGCGATCGTCGAGTCCGACCGGGTCGACCCGAACACCTTCTACGGGTACTCCGGCGGCACCTTCTACGTCAGCCACAACGGCGGCGCCAGCTTCACCGCGGCGGCCACCGGCCTGCCCACCACCGCCAAGTTCAAGGCCGTGGCCGGCGCGACCGGCGAGATCTGGCTGGCCGGTGCCGACGGCGGACTGCTGCGCTCGACCAACGGCGGCACCTCGTTCGCCAAGCTGAGCACCGTGTCGGCGGCGGCCGCGGTCGGCTTCGGCAAGGCGGCGCCCGGGCGCACCAACCCGGCGGTGTTCATCGTCGGGCAGGTGGACGGCAAGAAGGGCGTGTTCCGCTCCGACGACGCCGGCGGCACCTGGCTGCGCGTCAATGACGACCAGCATCAGTACGGCAACATCGGCGACGCCATCACCGGCGACCCGAGGATCTTCGGCCGCGTCTACCTGGGCACCAACGGCCGGGGCATCATCTACGGCGACCGGACCGGCCCGCAGCCGTCGTACTCCACCTCGCCGTCGGCGTCGGTCTCGCCGTCGCGGTCCACGTCGCCGTCGGCGTCGGCCTCCCCGTCGCGGTCCACGTCGCCGTCCGCGTCGGCCTCCCCGTCGCGCTCGTCGTCGCCGTCCCCGTCGGCCCCGGCCGGCACGTGCAACGTGGCCTACAGCATCGCCGGGCAGTGGGGCGGCGCCTTCCAGGCCGCGGTCAAGATCACGAACAACTCGTCCACCGCGGTCAACGGGTGGAGCCTCAAGTGGACGTACGCCAATGGGCAGGTCATCACCCAGATCTGGGGCGGCGTCTACGCGCAGAGCGGGTCGAGCGTGACCGTGACCAACGCCGACTACACGAAGACCATCGCCGCCGGTGGCGGTAGCGTGGACTTCGGCTTCATCGCCAGCTGGAACGACACCACCAACGCGAAGCCGGCCGCGTTCACCCTGAACGGCACCGCCTGCTCCGTGAGCTGACCCTCGACCGGCCGGCCCCCGCGACGCCAACCGCGGGGTCCGGCCTCCGGAACGTAACAGCCGTATCGACGGCTGGCGGCCCGGTCGTAGGCTGTCGATCGTGAACTCACGTCGTTACGGTGCGCTCATCGCGGCGGTCGGCCTGCTGCTCCTTGCCGGATGCTCCAACGTCGAGGTGCCGACGGCGCCGCAGCGGGCCCGCCAGATCGCGGCCCCCGGAGCGGCGGGGGCGGGCAAGCCGTCGGCCGGCGCCACCGGGTCGACGGCCGACGCCGGACCGGTCGCCTGCCGCTTCATCGCCCCGTCGGCGAACCAGGTCCCGGCGGTCAAGGCGGCCGCCAAGGACGTCGGCGTGCCGCCGGCCACGCCGTCCAAGTCCACGAGGGCGACCATGCGTATCACCACCAACCAGGGCGCGATCGTGGTGCAGATGGACGCGCGGAAGGCGCCGTGCTCGGTGCACAGCTTCGCGTTCCTGGCCGGCAAGCACTTCTTCGACAACACCAAGTGCCACCGGATGACGACCGAGAGTATCTTCGTGTTGCAGTGCGGCGATCCGTCGGCCACGGGGTACGGCGGGCCGGCGTACAGCTACCACACCGAGGATCCCGGCTCGGGCTACGTCCGCGGCACCGTCGCCATCGCCAACGCCGGCGACCCGGACACCAACGGCAGCCAGTTCTTCATCAACTACAAGGACAACACCCAGGTCCCGCCCGACTACACGATGCTGGGCACCGTGACGAGCGGCATGGACGTGGTCGACAAGATCGCCGCCGGCGGGGTCAACCCGACCGACGCGTCCAGCCCGGGCGACGGCGCCCCGAAGATCGACGTGGTCCTGCAGCAGGTCACGGTCGGCTATGACGACTAGCCTCGACTGGGCCGGCTGTCACAACGCGCGCGACCTCGGCGGGCTGCCGACCGCGGACGGCGGGGCCGTGCGGGCACGGGCGCTCGTGCGCTCCGACTCGCCGGACCGCCTGACCGCCGAGGGGCTGGCCGCGCTGCGCGCCTACCGGTTCACCGGCGTGGTCGACCTGCGCGCGAGCTACGAGATCGCGGCGAACCCGAGCCCGCTGGCCGGCGACGGGGCGTACCACTGGCGGCCCTTCATCGACGAGGTGAACGACCCCGTGCGGGACCTTGCCGACCTGGCTCCGATGTCCGAGGTGTACCGCGTGAGCATCATCGGCAACGCGGTGCGCGTGGCCGGTGCGGTCGCCGCCGTCGCCGACGCGCCGCCGGGGCCGGTCCTCGTGCACTGCGCGGAGGGCAAGGACCGCACCGGGATGCTGGTCGCCGTGCTCTTGCGGGTCGCGGGGGTGGCCGACGACGTGATCGCCGCCGACTACTGCCGCCATCCGCGGGGCGAGTGCGAGGCCGCCTCGATCCTGGCCGCGCTGGAGCGCATCGACGAGGTGCACGGCGGCGTGGAGGCGTACCTGCTCGCGCACGGGTTGACCGGCGCGCAGCTGTCCGCCGTGCGCTCCCGGCTGCGCTGAGCTCAGGGCGGGACCCGCTCCCGGCTGCGCTGAGCTCAGGACGGCACTCGCAGGGCGGCGGCCAGCCCGGCGGCCTGGCCGGCGAAGTCACGCCACGGTTCCGGGGTGGCGGCGAGGTACCTCGCCGCGCGGCTCGCCGGGCAGGCGCGCTGCGTCCACTCGTCGAGGCGCCCGGCCCGGACCGTGAAGAGCACCAGCAGCCCGTCGGCCCAGCCGGCCGCGCGGAACTCGGCCGGCTCCAGCGTCGAGACCCGCTGCGGGCCGCTGATCCACTCCAGCGCCTCGAGTTCCTCGTGGATCTGCGCGGCCAGCTCGAACTGCAGGCCCTCGGCGGCCCGCTCCCGCAGCGCGACCAGGTCGCTCCTCGCCGCGGCCAGGGCCTCGGGCGCGCGGGCCAGCACCGCGGCGAGCTGGGCGGCGAGCGGCTCGCGGTCCTCGGGCGTGACGCCGCGCTTGGCCGCCAGGTCGCGCTCGGCCCCGGTCAGCCGGGTGCCGGTGTAGGCGAGCGGCCGGATGCGGTGCAGGCCGGCGAGGGCGAGCCGGGCGCGGCCGCCGCCGAGGTACGGCCCGTAGCAGCCCGGCTCCGGGTGGTACAGGATCTTCAGGCCCGGCGAGCCGGCGGTCGCGTCGAGTCCGATGTGGACCGTGGACTCCTGCCCGCCGCGCGCCCGGTTCCAGCGCGGCTTACGCCGGGTCAGCAGGTTGTGCTCCAGCCAGGCCGCCTCGTGCACCGACGCGCAGACGACCGCCTCGACGGCCGTGACCGCGGGCATCATGCGGCGCAGCCTGGGCCGGTCCTTGAGGCCGGACCAGTACGACCCGACGCGGGCCCGCAGCTCGGTGGCCCGTCCGATGTAGAGCACCCGCCCGCCGTCGTCGCGGAAGCGGTACACCCCGGGGGCGTACGGGAGCCGGCGGGCGCTCAGGGGCATGGTCATCGTCGTCAGTATGCCGGTCGCCGCCGTTTCGCCCTCTATCACGCCCTCGTGGGGCTAGTTTGGAGTTCGATACACCAATGACTCCACGGGGGCAAGGTCAACAAGTTTCATGACGCTGAAAAAGACTCTGCAATGGAGCGCGATCGTCTTCGTCGTCTGGTTCGTGGCGTACCGCCCGGACGCGGCGGCCAAGGTGATGCGCGGCATCGGCGACATCATCGCGCAGCTCGGTACCGGCTTCGGCGACTTCTTCTCGCAGCTGATCTCCTGAGGGCTGCCCTTCCTGGCGTCCCGCCTCGCGGGGCGCATGGTCGACGCGCTGCGCTCCGCCCGCGCGCGCGTGACCGCCCATCGAACACATACTTCCTTCGACAATGGACGCCCGCGGCGCTGACGGTACGTTCGTTGCGTGCACTACTGTCAGCGCTGCGAGGACCCGATCGTCATGGCGCCGCAGGGGGACGTCGCGGTCTGCCCCGGGTGCGGGGGCAGCGAGCGGGCCAAGCGGCTGCCGCTGTTCGTGGTCACCGGCGCGTCCGCCTCGGGCAAGACGGCGCTCTTCCCGCACCTCGTCGACGGACTCGGGGAATGCCTCGTGTTCGACGTGGACTGGCTCATCGGGCCGTTCCAGCGGGCCTGCGAGTTCGGCGAGGTGGACTGGCCGGCGTTCCGGGACGCCTGGCTCAGCGTGGCGCACGGGGTGGCGCAGAGCGGCCGCCCCACCGTGCTGCTCGGGCCGTTCGTGCGGGAGCAGCTCGACGACCTCCCCGGCCGGCGATGGGTCGGGGACGTGCACTTCGCCGTGCTCGACTGCGCCGACGACGTCCGGGCCGCTCGGCTCGAGGCGCGGCCGCGGTGGCGGGAGCGGGCGATCGAGCGGCACGTCGCCTTCGCCGAGCGCCTGCGCAAGACCGCGGACACCGTGGTGCGGACCGACGACGCCACGCCGGCCGAGTCGGCCCGGCGGGTCATCGACTGGGTCAGGGCCGCACGCTGAGCACGCGGCCCGGCCGGGGTTGTCCCGGCCGGGCCCGTGCCGGCGACGGCGGTCGGGCGCTACTCGAAGCGCAGGCCCTCCGGGCGCATCAGGCGGAACAGCGGTGGCAGGCTGGCCACGGTCACCAGCAGCACCACGGCGGCCGAGATCGCGCTCACCACGCCCACGCCCGGCCAGTCCAGGCTGATGGGCATGCTGACGATGCGCAGCAGCGCGGCGCCCAGGCCGAGGCCGAGCACGGCCGCCACGACCAGGCCCAGGGCGACCGGGACCAGGGTCTGCCAGAGGACCGACAGGGCCATGGTGCTGCGGCGGGTGCCGAAGGCCACCAGGGCGGCCAGGGTGCGGCGCCGGTCGCGCAGCTGCTCCAGCGTGCCGACGAGCAGGCTCAGGCCGACCAGGACCAGGACCACCGTCGCGCCGGCGAAGAGGCCGCGGCGGATGCTCGCGAAGGTCTTGTCGACGTCGGTGGAGCGCAGCACGCTCATGTCGGCCGACGGGCCGATGCGCATCGCCGCGTTGCGCAGGTGCTCGACGGCGTCGGGGTTGGACAGGTCGACGCTGATGAGGGCGTACACCCGCCGGCCCTCGGCGTCGGGCGGCGCCACGGACGGCGTCAGGAGGATGCCGTCGTGATCCATCCCGGAGGGGTCGCGGTGCTCGCGGGCGGACTTCAGGTGGGACGGGACCGTCCACACCGTGCCGTCGCCCAGGTCGACCTGGCGGCCGGCGCTGCCGGTGGCGTTGTCGCCGGCCATCTCGGGGTTGGCGAACGACGCCGGGTCGACCGCGAAGGCGTCGCCGTCGGCGCAGCCGGGCAGGTCGGCGAGCAGGCGCAGGGTCGCGCAGTCGGCCACCACGACCTCGAACGCGTGCTCGTCGTCGAGGTGGGCGTAGCTCTGGCGGTACGAGTGCACCGCCGTCACGCCGGGGCTGGCCCGCAGCATCGCGTCGACGTCGGCGAGCGCGTGCCCGCGCAGCGGCGCGCTCATCACGGCCTGGGCCTGGGTGACGTCCTGCTGACTGATCCTGGTGTTCTGGCCCTCGGCCGCGGCGAAGATCATCTGCAGCGCGATGGTGCCGGCCGCGGCGACCGCGACCGCGTTCACGGCCCGCAGGGCGCCGTCGCCGCCGAGCTGCAGGCGCCGGATCGCGATCTGCCAGGCCACCCCGCCGCCGGTGCCGAGGCGGGCGACGATCCGCTCGCACAGCCAGGGCAGCAGCGTGGCCACGCCGAGCAGCAGCAGGATGATCCCGAAGGCGGTCGGCAGCAGGTCGACCCGCACGGCCTTGTCGCGCATCTGCGGCACGAGCAGGCCCAGGCCGGCCAGCGGGAGCAGCAGCCGCCACCAGATCCGGCGGCGGGCCCGGGACACGGCCTTGCGCACCACGCCGAGCGGCTCGACGACGACCCGGCGCATCGCGAGCAGCGTCATGGCCAGCGCGGCCAGCGGCACCGCGACGACGATGAGCGCGGCCAGGGCCGGGGTGGGGCGGATGTCGGAGGCGTAGACGCTGATCCCGGCCAGCTCGAAGCGCTCGGCGAACTGGCGGCCGAGGAGGAAGAGCGCGGCGCCGGCGAGCACCCCGAGGGCGGCGCTGACCACCGCCTCCCCGGCGGCGATGCGGCGGGTCATCCAGGTGTCGGCGCCGACCAGCCGGACGGCGGCGAGCCGCCGGTCGCGTTGCTCGCCGCCGAAGCGCGTGGCCGCGGCGACGAACATGGCCACGGGCATGAGCAGCGCGACGAAGATGACGACGACGAGGAGGAGCAGGACGGGGGAGAGGGGGTCGCCCTTACTGCTGCTGCCGTACCGCTGCAGCCGCATCACCCCGTCCTCGTCCGCGGTGAGGTCGGCGCGGGTGCCGTAGAAGTACAGCTCGTTGGGGCCGGACAGGCCCTCCTTGCCGATGGTGCCGGCGATCGGCTGCGGGAAGCGCTCGCGCAGCACGGCGCCCTCGGGCGAGTCGAAGAGCTGCTGGAGGCCCGGGGAGACGAGGATCGAGCCGTCGGGCGGCAGGGCGGTCACGCCGGGCGGCAGCACCGGGTGGGCCCCCTCGGCGCGCAGGAAGCGGCCGGAGACCTGGCGGTCGTGGTACGCGCTCATGATCGGCAGCGACAGCACGGTGGTGTCGCTCTTCGGCGGCGGGTCGCCGTAGCGCAGGTCGTCGCGGGCGTCGGTGCGGGCGTGCCGGCCGTCGAGGATGCCGGGGATCGCGACCGCCAGCAGCAGGACCGCCACCCCCAGCCCGACCCCGAGGGCGGTCAGCCCGGTGCGCAGCAGCCCCTCCCGGCCGGCGACGGCCAGGCGGGCGCCGAGGCCGAGGTCGGCGAGCCAGCGGCGGGGCCGGCTCATCGGGCGCGCTCCAGGTCCAGCGCCCGCCCGTCGCGCACGACGATCTCGCGGTCGGAGTAGGCGGCCACCCGCGGCTCGTGGGTGACGAGCACGACGGCGGCGCCGCTGTCCCGCGCCGCGGCGGTGAACAGGCGCATGACCCGCTCGCCGTTGAGGGAGTCCAGGGCGCCGGTGGGCTCGTCGGCGAAGACCACCCGCGCGCCGGTGACGAGGGCCCGGGCGACCGCGACCCGCTGGCCCTGGCCGCCGGAGACCTCGCCGGGGCGCTTCTTGGCGACGTCGTCGATCTCGAGCCGGGCCAGCCACTCGGCGGCCCGCCGCTCGGCGTCGCGGCGCTTGGCGCCGTCCAGCCGCATGGGCAGGGCCACGTTCTCCAGGCAGGTGAGCTCGGGCACGAGCTGGCCGAACTGGAAGACGAAGCCGAACTCGCCCCGGCGCAGCGCGCTGCGCCGGGAGTCGGAGAGGGAGGAGAGCGGCTGTCCGCGGTACGACACCGTCCCCGAATCCGGCGTGATGATCCCGGCCAGGCAGTGCAGCAGCGTGGACTTGCCCGAGCCCGAGGGACCCATGACGGCCACGATCTCGCCGGCCCCGACCGTCACCGAGGCGCCGTCCAGCGCCGGGGTGGCCCCGAAGCGTTTGTGCAGGTCCTCGGCCACCAGCAGCGCGTTCGGGCTCATCGGGCCACCTCCGCGGCGAGGTCGTCGAGGCGCGCGGCGGTGAGCTCCAGCCAGCGCAGGTCGGCCTCGAGGTGGAACAGCGCGTGGTCGCAGATGAGCTGGTCGGACAGGTCCCCGGCGGACTTGCGGCGGGTCAGCTCGCGCATCATCCGCAGGTGCTCGGCGCGCTGGGTGTCCAGCACCTCGGTGGCCTTGCGGCCGGTGGACAGGGCGAGCACGACCTTCATGTAGAGGGTGCTCTGCAGGTACGGCTCAGGCTTCTCCGGCTGGGCCAGCCAGCGCTCGACGTCGGCGACCCCGGCGTCGGTGATCGCGTAGCGCTTGCGGTCGGGGCCCTCGTCCGACTCGACGCTGTCGACGGTGACGAGGCCGTGCTTGAGCAGCCGGGACAGGGTCGCGTAGACCTGCCCGTAGGCGAGGGGGCGATCGGCGCCGAAGCGCTCGTCGTAGGCCCGCTTCAGGTCGTAGCCGTGGCGGGGCCGGGTCTCGAGGAGCCCGAGGAACGCTTGACCGATGGACATGCCGAGGACTCTACACGACAGGTATACATGCTGTGTATACCTGTCGTGTAGAGCACATGACCTCGGCTTCTACGACTCCAGCGTCTTGCGGTAGCGCTCCTCCAGGTCCGCCCAGCCGTAGTTCAGCGCGTCCCTGCCGCGCACCGGCGGGTGCGGCGTGCCGTCGAGGCCGAGCTCCATGACCCGCACGCACTGGTGCCAGCCGGCCGCGATCTTCGAGACCATCCCGCGGTCGGCCATGGTGTGCCACAGGGTCAGGCGGGTGGCGTCACCGGCCGCCCCCAGCTCCCACCGCAGCAGGTCGTCTCCCCAGGTGTACTCGAGCAGGCGCGGCGCCTCCGCGGCGCGCACCTCGGCCGGCAGCGGTACCACCGCCTCCCCGTCGATCATCGACAGCGTCGCCGGCCCGGGGTGCCCCAGGTCCCGGTCGGCGGTGAATGGCGCCCAGCGGGCCAGTTCGCCGGGCTCGGTGAGCATCCGCCAGACGCGCTGCGGCGAGTGGCGCAGGTCGCGGACGAAACGCAGCGTCCAGCGACCGTCCTCGGTTGCGGTGTAGCCGACCTCCGCGGCCGGTCCGGGATCGAACATGACCCCACTATATGCCTCTGACGGCATATAAGCGCAAACGAACTCCTCCATCCGTAGGAGCGTTTGTGCCAACCACGGCGCCGAAATGTGGCCGAGGCCACAATCGTTCCGTTTTGTCCGACTAGCGCGGCTTGTCGGTCGCTAGGTTCTCCAGAACGCGCGGCAATCACCCGGGAATCACCCGCTTTTTGTGGATCCCGCTTCTTTGTGGATACCGCGCGCCCCCCTTGACCCCGACCGACGAGGAGTGCTGTGCGTCTGCCCGCTTTCCTGCAGTCCCGAAAGGGCCGCCTTGCCGCGGTCGCCGCGATCGTGGCGGTGCCCGCAGTCGTCCTGCCGATCGTCTTCTCCGGAGGCGACGAGCACGGCCTGCCCGTCGGCGCTGGGGCCGACACGGCCTACGCCTTCCCGGTTACCCCGGACCACATCCCGGACACGCCCGTGCGCGTGAACCAGGTCGGCTACCTGCCGGACGGCCCGAAGCGCGCGACCGTCATCTCGGACTCGTCCCAGCCGCTGCCGTGGCAGCTCAAGGACAACGCCGGCAAGGTGGTCGCGTCCGGCGAGTCGCAGCCCAGGGGCATGGACCCCAGCTCGGGCCAGAACACCCACGTCGTGGACTTCAGCTCGTACCGCGGGACCGGGCACACCTACACGCTCGAGGTCGACGGCAAGGCGAGCCTGCCGTTCGACCTGGACCCGAAGGCCTACCAGCAGCTGGGCGTCGACGCGCTCTCCTTCTACTACCCGCAGCGCAGCGGCATCGCCATCGACGGCAAGATCGCGCCCGGCTACGCCCGCAAGGCCGGCCACGTGGCGGAGAGCCCGGGCGGCGGCGACAGCAAGGTGCCGTGCCAGCCGGGCGTGTGCGACTACACCCTGGACGTCACCGGCGGCTGGTACGACGCCGGCGACCACGGCAAGTACGTCGTCAACGGCGGCATCTCGGTCGCCCAGCTGATGAGCTCCTACGAGCGCTCGCCGAAGGCGGCCGAGGCCCGCGGCCTGCGCGTGCCCGAGCACGGCGGCAAGACCCCCGACGTGCTCGCCGAGGCCCGCTGGGAGCTCGACTTCCTGACCAAGATGCAGGTCCCGGCCGGGCAGCCGCTGGCCGGCATGGCCCACCACAAGATCGCCGACGCGGCCTGGACCGGCCTGCCGACCGACCCGGCGGCCGACACCCAGCAGCGGCAGCTGCACGCCCCGTCGACCGCGGCCACGCTGAACCTGGCCGCCGCGGCCGCACAGGGGGCCCGGGTCTTCGAACCGTACGACAAGCAGTACGCGGAGAAGCTGCTGAACGTGGCGAAGACGGCGTACGCGGCGGCGCAGGCGCACCCGACGATGTACGCGTCGTCCTCCGACTCCACCGGCAGCGGCGCCTACGACGACTCCAACGTGAGCGACGAGTTCTACTGGGCCGCGGCGGAGCTGTACATCACCACCGGCGACAAGCAGTACGGCGCCGACGTGACCGCCTCGCCGCTGCACAAGGCCGACGTGTTCGACCGCGCCTTCGACTGGCAGAACACCGCGGCCCTCGGCCGGCTGGACCTCGCGACCGTGAAGAACCAGCTCGCCGACCGCGACCGCGTCCGCCAGTCCGTGGTCGACGGGGCCGACCGGTTCCTCAAGACCATGGACGGGCAGGCGTACGGGCAGCCGTACGCGCCCGAGGGCGGCTACGACTGGGCCTCCAACAGCCAGATGCTCAACAACCTCGCCGTCGTCGGCACCGCGTTCGACATCACCGGCAAGGCGAAGTACCGCGACGGCGTCGCCGGCGGCATGGACTACATCCTCGGCCGCAACGCGCTGAACCAGTCCTACGTCACCGGCTACGGCGAGAAGGCCTCCAAGAACCAGCACAGCCGCTGGTACGCGCACCAGCTCGACCCGAAGCTGCCGAACCCGCCGCGCGGCACCCTGGCCGGCGGACCGAACTCGCAGCTGCAGGACGAGGTCGCCAGCGCCGCGCTGCGCGGCTGCAAGCCGCAGCTGTGCTACATGGACGACATCCAGTCGTGGTCGACGAACGAGCTGACCATCAACTGGAACGCGTCCCTGGCGTGGGTCTCGACCTTCGTCGCGGACAACGCGTAACGTCGTCGCGGACAATGCGTAGCTTCGTCGCGGACAACGCGTAACGAGCTAGACGAACGGATGGGGCGGCCATTGGTCGCCCCATTCGGCGTCTCGGGCCGCCTTGTACAGCGGCCCTTCCCGCTTGGGCACCAGCAGCGGCCCGACCGTCGTGGCGGGCCGGCAGACCTGCAGCGTGACCAGGCCCTTGCGAAACGCCGGGTGGCGCACGACCCGGCCCACGGCGTTCGGCACCGGTTCCCTGGTGGCGGCGACGAAGCTGTACTTCTCGTCCTCGTAGCCCAGGCTCGCGTCCTTGAGCCGCCGGTGCAGCGCCGACCGGTTGACCCGGGCCGCGAAGTGGCACCAGTCCCGGCCCTGCATGCCGCAAGCGAGCTGGTGCGGGCAGGGGGCGGCGACGTGCCAGCCGGCGGCGATCAGGACCTCGCGGGCGTCGAGGATCCGGCGGTACCCCTGCGGCGTCCCCGGCTCGACGAGCACCACGGCCTTGCGCGCGGCCGCCCGCGCCTGCTCGACCAGGGTGGCCCGGCCCTGCTCGTCCAGCTCGGTGAGCACGTAGGAGGCGGTGACCAGGTCGGCCTCGGGGACCGGCTCGCCCAGCCGCCACTCCTGCCAGGCGAAGCTCTCGGCGGCGGCGATGCGCCGGCCGAGCCGCAGCGCCTCCGGCACCTGGTCGAGCACGGTCGACTCGATGCGCCCGAACACGTCGCGGGCGGCCCACGCCCCCGCGCCCGTGCCGCCGCCGAGGTCGACGTGGCTGCTCAGCCCCAGCGGCGGCAGCTGCCCGAAGGCGGCCGCGATCGCGGCGTGCGTGGCCGGCATGCGGTAGGCCGCGTACGCGGTGGCGTCGACCATGTCGCGCAGCAGCGGCTCGTCGGCCGGGGCGCCGCCGCGGTACTCGGTGATGAGGCGGCGCACCGACTCGGCGACGCGGGCCGGCGGCACGTCGCGCAGCACCTCGTCGAGCGCCTCGCGCAGCTCAGGCACGACGCCAGCCCCAGCGCAGCACCAGCAGCGTGGCCACCCCGGCGGTGACGATCGCGGCGAGGTTGATCAGCAGCTGCAGGGCGGAGCCGCCGGCCTCGTGCGGCACGCCGTAGGCGAGCGCGACGGCCGCGTTGGCCGCCGCGGGCACCGTGGTCACCGAGATGAGCACGCCGATCAGCGGGCCCGCCTTCGACGAGGTCAGCGAGAGCATCCCGGCGATGCCGGCGAAGAACCCGACCACCCAGGACAGGGCGTCGGGGCGCCAGATGAAGTCGGTCAGCGGGCGCTCGCTCAACAGCATGCCCTTGTTTACCAGGCCCAGCGCGTCCAGGCCCCAGGTGGTCAGCACGGTGACGACCACGGCGAGCGGGAAGCCGACGGCCAGCGCGAGCAGCGCCCGGCGCACCGCGTGGGGCCGGCGCCGCACGATGCCCACGCACAGCGAGGCGAGCGGCCCGAACTCGGGCCCGACCACCATCGCGCCGACGATGAGGATCGGCTGGTCCAGCAGCACGCCGATACCGGCGATGACGGTCGCGATCGCGAGCATGGCCAGGAACGTCGCCGACAGCTCCGTCTCCTGGCCGGTCTTGTGCTCGATCTCGTCCCACACGACCGCGTCGCCGGACAGCCCGGGCGCGGCGTCGGCGGCCCGCTCGGCCGAGCGCGACAGGGACACGTCGACGTTCTCGATGGCGATCGAGCCGCGCTCGTGGATGCCCAGCCCTTGCAGCGCGGACAGCACGGGGCTGCCCGCCTCCCGCACGACGTCGGCCAGCACCAGGTCGCCGGCCGGCTCCCGGGCCGCCCCGGGCAGCACGACGACGTTCGTGGCCCCGGCCTCCCTGGTCAGCAGCCCGACGACCCGCTCGGTGTCCCCGGGCGGGCTGATCACCCTCAGATGCAGCACGGGTCCATCATCGCTGGTCCCGGAAACCGGCGAACGCCGCCTCCAGGGTGCCCTCGCCGTGGGTCAGGCCGGGCAGGGCCCGCTCCAGCGCGGCGAGCCGGGCCGACGGGACCCGTCCGGTCACCCGGAAGCGGTGGCCGTCGAGCTGCGGAGTTTCGGTGGTCGCGTGGTACCGCGGGAGCTCGCCCAGCATCGTGGACAGCGCCGCCGCCGGGCCCTCGACGGTGAAGCTGTGCACGGGCGCGCACACCACCGTGCCGGCCTCGGTCAGCGCCCGCCGCAGCAGCAGCGGGACCAGGCGCTTGAAGTCGCCGGCCGTGGTGCTCGGGGCGCTGTAGCCGCAGCGCGTCACCGTGACCCGCGCCCCTTCGACGTCCCAGCCGTGCGGGCCGCCGCGGGCGAAGGCGTCGCGCACGTACCGCTGGAGGGCCTGGTGGAACGCCGTGGTGGACTTGTAGACGTACAACGGGATGTGCTCCACCGGCACGGCGAGGTGCACCCCCTCGCCCGGTTCGAGCAGCAGCTCCAGGGTGGCCGTGCACGGGTTGCCGTCGCGGCCGATGACGGCCCCGGCGCGGGCGGTGCCGGCGGGCCGCTCGACGTGGACGGTGACCGTCTCGCCGAAGGTGACCCGGAGGTCGTACTCCCCGAGCAGCGTGTCACGGATGACCTCCTTCTGGATTTCGCCGTACAGCGAGACCGACAGCCGGCCGGCCTCCTCGTCCAGGCGGAGGTTGATGAGCGGGTCCTGCTCGGCGAGCTCGCTCAGCGCGGCGTGCAGGCGGCGCCGCTGCCCGGCGTCGACCGGCTCGACGGTCGTCTCCATGGTGGGTGGGGCGAATATCTGCGGCTCCGCCCGGTGCCCGGCGCCGATGGTGTCGCCGATCCGCAGGCCCTTGAGACCGTAGACGCGTCCGATCTGCCCGGCCGCCAGGGAATCGGGGACGACCCTGGTGACCTTCTGCCGGCCGATCTGGTCGCGGACCTGGATCCGGCCGCTGAAGACCCGGACGTGTGCCGCGTGATCACGGTCGATCTTGAACACGGTGGCGCGCAGGGGCGCCCGGGCGTCCTGCTGGGCCTTCGGGAGATGCTCGGTGATGGCCGCGGTCAGCTCGGCGATGCCCTCGCCCGTGATCGCCGAGCCGCGGTACGCCGGGCGGACGGCGGCGCTGTGCGTGAGCCGCCGAAGGACGGCGGGCGGGATCGGTTCGCCGGCCAGGTAGGCGGCGAGGGCCTCGTCGTCGCGCTCGGCGAGGGCCTCCGCGTGGTCGTGCCACATCGGGACCGCGGACGGGATCGGGGCGATCGCCCGGTCCGGGTCGGCGCCCGTGCGATCCGTCTTGTTCACGAACAGCAGGGCGGGCACGCGCAGGCGGTCGAGGGTGCGCAGCAGCACGCGGGTCTGGGCCTGCACGCCCTCGACCGCGGAGAGCACCAGGACGGCGCCGTCGAGCACCCGCAGGGCGCGCTCGACCTCGGCGATGAAGTCCGGGTGGCCGGGCGTGTCGATGAGGTTGACCGTCGTCGCGCCGATCGCGAACGTGGCGACGGCCGACTTGATGGTGATGCCGCGGCGGCGCTCCAGCTCCAGCGTGTCGGTCTGGGTGCTGCCGGCGTCGACGCTGCCGAGTCGGTCGATGGCGCCGGCCTCGAAGAGGAGGCGCTCGGTGAGGCTGGTCTTACCGGCGTCGACGTGCGCGACGATGCCGAGATTGAGGATGCTCAAGACGTGTCTGGTCCTTCGCGGGCGAGGTGGGCAACGGCCGGGACGTGACACGTGCGCGCATGACCGCTCCTCGATTCGCGAATGGACCTGGTGCCTGACTGTACCGCGGGACTTTTTGTCGTACCCCCTAGTTACGCTGTCGCCGACCCCCTCAGCAGAGAAAGGTGCCGGCCGATGCCGCAGACGACGTATCTGGAGCTGTCCGAGGACACCGGGAGCGCGCACAAGTTCTACGAGGTCACCGTCGACGGCAACCAGATGACGGTCCGCTACGGCCGCATCGGCGACGGCGGTCAGTCGAAGACCACGACGTACGCCGACGGGACCAAGGCGCAGGCCGACGCGGCGAAGAAGATCGGCGAGAAGGTGCGCAAGGGCTACGCGCCGGCGATCCCCGGCCAGCGGGCGCCGCGCTCGGTCACCCGGCGCGTGATCGTGAGCCAGCGCTCGACGGCGAAGACGGCGCCGGTGCTGTGGAAGTACCGCTCGGGCGCCCCGGCCTTCGGCATCTTCATCGACAAGGACGTCTGCATGGTCGGCAACGAGTCCGGCACCATCACGGTGCTGGGCCACGACGCCACCGTGCAACGCCAGTTCCAGCTGCCCGACGGCGTGAAGTGCATCGTCGCCGACGACGCCTGGATCTACGCCGGCTGCGACGACGGCAACGTCTACGACCTGTCCGGCAAGGTCCCGCGCCTGGCCTACGCCATCGCCCCCGACATCGACATCTACTGGCTGGACATCCACGACGGCATCCTGGGCGTCTCCGACGCCAAGGGCGGCGTGTGCAGCATCGACCACGAGGACGAGTTCCTGTGGCGCCGCCAGGGCCGCGGCGCCGCCGGCTGGATGGTCCGCTGCGACGCCAACGCCGTCCACCACGGCCACAGCCGCGGCGTGACCTCCTACGACTGGCGCACCGGCGACGAGCTGTGGCACCGCCAGACCACCGGCGCCGTCCTCTTCGGCTGGCAGGAGTCCGACGCCCTCTACGCCGGCATGTCCGCCAACTCCGTCCTGCAGTTCGCGAAGTCCGGCCAGCCCGGCGTCACGTACCGCTGCGACGACACCATCTTCTCCTGCGCCACCGCCCCCGACGGCCGCTACGTCTTCGCCGGCGACCACCGCTCCTCGGTCTACTGCTTCGCCGCCGACGGCACCCGCCTGTGGAAGCTCGGCACGGGCTGCGGCAGCGCCTACTCGATGCAGTACCACGACGAGAAGCTCTACATCGTCACCACCGACGGCTCCCTGGCCTGCATCGACGCCAGCGAGACGGCCGTGCGCGCGGCCGAGAGCGGCGTCGTCCCGGAGTTCGTCGACGTCAAGGCCCCGACCCAGATGCACCGCGCCACCCCCTCCACCACCGTCGAGGAGGCCACCGACCCGTCGGAGGGCGTCGTCGTGGAATGCGTGGCCGAGGGCTCCCGCCTGCGCATCCGCGTCATCTCCCCCGGCTACAACAGCGACTGGCAGGTCCAGTTCCCCAAGGGCATCCGCGAGCCCGGCGCCCGCTACCTGGTAACGGAAATCCGCGAAGCCGCCCGCGGCGGCTTCTACCGCGCCTTGGGCGACGTCAAGCGCCTGGTCTGACCCCTGGTCCGCCCGCTGAGCCACCTCCGCCGCACCAGCGCCCCGGCCCGGCCCGGGCTGACTCCCCGGGCCGAGCCCTGGCCCTGGCCCGGGCTGCGGGTTGGGCCGGTTCGCGGGCTTGCGCCGGGCTGCGGGTTGGGCCGGTTCGCGGGCTCGCGCCGGGTTGCGGCCGGTGCCCGTTACCTGGTCACGGAGGTCTGCGAGGTCGCCCGCGGCGGCTTCTACCGCGCCTTGGGCGACATCAAGCGCCTGGTCTGGCGGTCTGCCCGCACCGCCGCCTCCTTCGCACCAGCGCCCCGGTCCGGGCTGACTCCCCGGGCCGGGGGCCTGGCCCGGGCTGCGGTTTCCGGGCGCTGACACGGCCCGACTAGCGAACCACGCCGCAACCGCACCACTCTGACGCACCATGCGGGCGTCCGATCATCGGCACGTCCGCGCGCAGGGTGTCCGCACTCGCCACCGCCCTCCGTCGCGAGCGGAGCACGGCATGGGCGTGCGCCATTTGACATTATGCGGTGTCGTTCGGGGCGGCGATTTCGGCTGGGTGCTGGGATAATCGAATACATGGGGCAGCTGCAATTGTTCACCAGGACTGAATTGGCTGCCATGCGCGATCGGACAAGGTCGCGTCGCTATTGTCCGGCGAAGGAGCAGTTCCGCAAGGAGCATGAGCGGCATCGCGCCTGGGGATTGGCCAGACGCCACGCCGAGCGGCTGCGCCGTGTACACGGTGACACCCCGCCGCCGGCTGTCGACCAGCAGGACGCCTCGGCGCGCGAACCGGCGCCGCCCGCGCCGCCACCAGTCACGGCGCCTGAGCAGGCCGGACACCCCGCGAACGACAGCCTTTCGCATGACGGTGATCCCGTGCCGCACGACGTCGCGCAGCCTGACCCCGTCCCGAAGCGCCGTGGCACACGCGCACCATTGCTGCGCAGGCCAGCCGGTGCGGAAACACGCGCAACGGTGACCAGTAATACGCGGCGACCGACGCATTGCCGTCGTCGTTCGACAATGCCATACGCACCCCGACGTCATTTCATCCAAGCTCCCCGAAGGGCGGCATCAGACAACTGTTATCCCAATGGGCCGCCGGCGCCAATTCCCCGGACCCCTCGACAACGGTGGCCCGCAACAATGACCCGAATCGGCAGAGTCGCGAGCCGGTCATGTGCCGTCAGCCACGCTGGGCCACACCTCCGTGTCGGCGGGGCGCCAGATGACTCGGGTCGGTGGGGTGAGTTCGACCCGCATCGCGTCTGCCCCTCGCGAAAACTCTTCCGGCCGGGATGTCGAGGGCGTGTGATCGGTGCCGACCCTTGTGCGAGACCGGGAAACAGGCGAGGCGGAGGAGCGAACCATGCGGAAGATCATCTACTGGGTGCACACGTCGGTGGACGGGTTCGTCGACGGGCCTGGCGGGGAGTTTGACTGGCCGGTTATGGGGCCGGAGCTGTCGGCGTACTCCGAGGGCCTCGACCGGCGGGTTGACACGTTGTTGTTCGGGCGGCCGGTGTGGCAGATGATGGTCGGGTTCTGGCCGAATGCCGAGGCGATCTCCGACGATCCGCACGTCGCCTCGTTCGCGCCCTTCTGGCGGGCGACCCCGAAGATCGTATTCTCCCGCAGCTACCCGGGCGACGAGTGGACCGACCGTGTCATCCGTGATGACCTGGGCGCTGAGGTCGCCGCGCTGAAGGCGCAGGCCGGGGCCGATCTGCTGCTGACCGGGGGTGCGAACCTCGCCGCCGCGCTGACCGAGCTGGGGCTCATCGACGAATATCACGTTGCCGTACACCCGGTGGTCCTCGGTGGTGGGCGGAGGCTGTTCGCCGAGCCGAAGCGGCGCCTCAACCTGCGGGCCGTCGAGTCCCGCACCGTCGATGGGCAGGTCGTCGTGACCAGCTACCGGCCCGCCGGATGAGCGGTTGTCGAGTCCCGGACCGTCGATGGGCAGGTCGTCGTGACCAGCTACCGGCCCGCCGGATGAGCGGTTGTCGAGTCCCGGACCGTCGATGGGCAGGTCGTCGTGACCAGCTACCGGCCCGCCGGATGAGCGGTTGGCGCCCGACGCGATGGCGGTGCGCGGCCAGGGGGCGGGATGGGTTGCGGGGGCATGGTCTACTTGCGCCATGACTTGGGTGCGGCCCGTTGGCATCGGGTTCCTCGTGCTGGCCGTGCTGGCCGCCATCGCGGTGCGGGTGGAGATCGGGCACGAGACGACCTCGTGGGTGCTGGCCGTCGTCTACGGCGTGCTCGGGTTCATCGCGGCGGTCGTCGGTGGGGGCCTGGTCTTCCTCGCCGGGCGGCTGGATCGCCGGCGGTAGCGGGCCTCAGTCGTACTCGTCGTAGCTCTCGTGCCGGGCGCTGACGCTCGCGGCGGTGAGCCAGTCGTGGAAGCGCTTGTGCACGTCGATCGAGTGCTCGTCCGGCCGGATGTTGAGGCTGGCGCGGAGGGCTTCGACCGGGGGCTCGTCGCCGAGTAGGCGGGGCAGGTCGGCGGCGGGCACGATCGACCACTGGTGGTAGAGGGCGACCATCTCGCCGATCATCAGGGCGACCCAGTAGCCGCTGTCCCTGGTGTACAGGATCAGGTCGCCCTCGCGGGTCAGCTGGGCCTCGCCGTAGGAGTAGTAGCTGTCCTTGGCCTTGCCGAAGTTGCGGGACTCGAACAGCCGCTCGCGGCGGACCACGCCGTGCTCCGGCATCCGGTTGAGCATGGTCATGGCGAGGATTCAACCACCTGCAACCGGGCCAGGATGGCCCGCACGCGGGTCTCGGCGGCGCGGCTGCCGCTCGGGCGGTGGGCCGCGGAGGCGCGCAGGGCGGCCCGCCGGGCGGCGGCGTGGTCGCCCCGGCTGAGCTCGATCTCGGCGACGGTGGCCAGGGCGTGGCTCTGCAGCAGGCGGAAGCCGCCGCGCTCGGCCCTGCGCAGGGCGTCCCGGGCCCGGTCCAGGGCGGCGTCGAGGCGGTCGAGCTCGTGCAGCGCGCCGGCCAGGCCGATCTCGGCGGCGGCCCGGTGGTGGGCCGCGCCGACGTCGGAGACGAGGGCGAAGGCCTCCGAGTACAGCTCGACCGCGCGGCCGGGGCGGCCCAGGGCGCGGTGGGCGTCGGCCAGGGCGATGAGCGCCTGGGCGGTGCCGTAGCTGCCCTCCAGTTCGCGGGCGGTGGCGACGGCGGCGGTGGCCAGGTCCATGGCGCGGCCCGGGTGGCCGAGGTCGGCCTGGACGGTGGCCAGCAGGGACAGGATCGTCGTCTCGTGCAGGCGGTCGCCGACGTCGCGGCACAGGGTGAGGGCCTGCTCGGCCAGGCCGAGGGCGTCGGCGAGGCGGCCCATCGCGTGGTACGTCCCGGCCAGCGACGACAGTAGGTACGCCGTGCTGCGCGAGCCCTCGCCGAGGGTCTCGGCCATGCGCAGGCTCTCGTCGAAGCACTCCATGGCCTCGGCCAGGCGGCCGGTGATGTGGTGGTGGTGGCCGAGGGAGTCCAGGAACGCGACGAGCAGGAGGGTGGAGCCGTGCTCGCGGGCCAGGGCGATCGCCTTGGTGTGCTGCTCCAGCGCGTCGCCGGGGCGGCCCAGCTCGTCGTAGAAGATGCCGAGGTTGTTGCGGGCGCAGGCGAGGCCCTCGAACCAGCCGCCGGCCTCGGCCAGGCGGACCGCGCTGCGCAGGGACTGCACCGCCTCGTCGTGCCGGCACAGCCACTGGTTGGCGTGGGCCAGGCTGATGAGCATCGCGGCCTGGCCGTCGACGTCGCCGTAGACCTCGGCGGCGGTCAGGCCCGCCCGGCTGGCGACCAGCCAGCCGAAGAGGTGGCCGGCCTGGGAGAGGTAGCCGCGCAGGGCGTCGGCCAGCAGCCAGGCCATCTCCGGGTAGCCGTCGGCGACGGCGTGGCGGACCGCGGCGAGCAGGTTGGGGCGCTCGGCGTCGAGCCAGGCGCGGGCCTGCGCGGTGCCGCAGAACTCGGTGGCTGGGGCCTTCCCGGCGTACGGCAGCCGCACCAGCTGCGGGTAGAGCTGCCGCGCGGCGGCGTCGACCGTGCCGAGGTACCAGTCGTAGGCGCGCCGCAGGGCGGTGGTGCGCTCCTCGGCCCGGTCGTCGGTGGTGGTCCGGGCGCGGGCGTAGAAGCGCAGCAGGTCGTGGAACGTGAACCGGTCCGGGGCGGACTCGACCACCAGGTGGGCCGCGGCGAGCCGGTCGAGCAGGCTGTCGGCCTCCGCGCCCGGCAGGCCGGCCAGGGCACCGGCCGCGGCGGCGGTGAAGTCGTTGCCGGGGGCCAGGCCGAGCAGCCGGAACAGGCGCTGGGCGTCGGCCGGCACGCTGCGGTACGACACCTCCAGCGCGCTGAGCACCGCCCGCTCGCCGTCCACGGCCAGCGCGGTCAGCGGGTCGGCCGCGCGCAGCTGGGCCACGTGCGCGGCCAGGCCGCGGTGCGGGTGGTTGATGAGGTCGGCGGCGCTGATGCGCAGGGCCAGCGGCAGGTACGCGCAGGCCGCGGCGAGCTCGGCGGCCGCCTCCGGCTCGGCCGCCACCCGGTCGGCTCCGAGCATCTCGCTGAGCAGCGCCCGGGCCTGCTCCGGCGGCAGGATGTCGAGCGTGATCCGGCGGGCGCCGTCGTGCGCGACGAGGCCGGTGAGCCGGTCCCGGCTGGTGATGACGACCAGGCAGCCCTGGCCGCCGGGCAGCAGCGGGCGGACCTGCTCGACCGAGCGGGCGTTGTCCAGGAACAGCAGCACCCGGCGGGTGGCCAGCATGGAGCGGTACAGCGCGGAGGCCGCCCCGACGTCGTCGGGCACCCGGTCCTCGCGCACCCCGAGCGAGCGCAGCAGCGCGCCGAGGGCCTCGATCGGCGGCACCGGCCGGTCGCAGGAGGCGTAGCCGTGCAGGTTCACGTAGAGCTGGCCGTCGGGGAAGCGGCCCGAGACCCGGTGCGCCCAGTGCACGGCCAGCGCGGTCTTGCCCACGCCCGCGGTGCCCGCGATCGCGGTCACCACGACCGGCCCGCCGCCGCTGGTCGCCTCCGGGAGCATCGCGTCGAGGCGGTGCAGCTCGGCGTCCCGCCCGACGAACCCCGCCACGTCCGCCGGTAGCTCGGCCGGGGTGGGCGGCCGGGCCGGCACCCCGAGCGACGGCTGCGGTGCCGGCACGGGCGCGGCCGCCGCAACCGCCGCGGGGGTGGGCCCGAGGTCACGGAGGATGCGGCCGTGCAGCTGCTGCAGCTGGGCGCCCGGCTCCAGGCCGAACGAGTCCCGCAGGGTCCGGCGCAGCTGCTCGTAGGAGTCCAGGGCGGCGACCCGGCGGCCCTCGCGGTGCAGCGCCGTCATGAGCTGCCCGCGCAGCCGCTCGCGCAGCGGGTGCTCGGCCACGAGCTGGGTCAGCTCGGCGATGCGCTCGTGGTGGCGCCCCGCGGCCAGCTCGACCTCCATCAGCTCCTCGGTGGCGGTCAGGCGCAGTTCGTCGAGCGGGTCGGTGACCCGCCGGCGTAACCAGGGGCCGGCCACGTCGGCCAGCGCCGGGCCGCGCCACAGCCGCAGCGCGGTGCGCAGGAACGCGGCCGCCCGGTCCGGGTGCTCGGCCGAGCGGCCCCGGGCCACCAGCATCCGGAACCGCGCCACGTCCACCTGCTCGGCGGCGACCTCGAGGGCGTAGCTGTCGCCCTTGGTCACCAGCCGCACCCCGTGCGCGGCCGCGTCGGCGGCGTTGAGGTGCCCGCGCAGCCGGGCCACCACCACGTGCAGCGCGGCGCGCGGATCCGGCGGCGGCTCGCCCTCCCAGATCAGCTCGGCCAGCCGCTCGTTGTGGATGGGCCGACCGCCCTCCAGCAGCAGCAACGCCAGCAGACAGCGCTCCTGGCGCCAGCCGAGCTTGATCGGGCGGCCGGCCACGTCCGCTTCGACTGCGCCGAGTAACCGAAACTGCACGATCGAACACTATCGCTGGATCGCAAGGCGTGGCGGGTCGAGATCGTTCGAAAATCGTGAATGACCCGGGCCGCAAGGGAACCGCAAGGGGTTCCGGCACCGCGCCGCAACCGGCCCGCAGGGACGCGCCCCGAGACTGACCGCCATGCGGACGTATCAGCTGTCCGACGGGCCCAACGAGCCGGTCGGGGACGTGGACGTGTTCCGGTGGGACGGCTATGAGCGCGCGGGCGCCATGCCGTTCCGGGCGATGTGGTACCGCGTGCCGGCCGGCGGTGTGAGCCCTGCCGACCAGCACCCGGAGCTGGAGCTGTCGATCGTGGTCAGCGGCGACGCGGCGGTGTCGGTCGACGGCGCCGAGCCGGTCGAGGTGCGGCAGGGCGACGCGTTCCTGCTCGAGGCGGGGGAGCGGCACGTGGTGCACAACCGCCGGCCCGACCAGCCGCTGGTCGTCTTCAGCGCTTACTGGTTCGAAAAGGAGAACGAGCATGGCTGAGCCGGAGCCGATGGTTGACGTGGTGTCCATTCCGCCGCCGACCGCGAACGGCCCGCTGCACGTCGGGCATCTCTCGGGGCCGTACCTCGCGGCCGACTTCGCCGCCCGGGCCGCCCGGGCCCGGGGCGAGCACGTGCTGGCCATGGCCGGCGTCGACGTGCACCAGAACTACGTGCTGACCCGGGCCGAGCTCGACGGCGTCGACGTGGACAAGATGGTCGACGGCTACCGCGACGACATCGTCGAGGCGTTCCGCCGGGCCCGCATCGGCTACGACGCCTTCGTCGACCCGCGGGCCGAGGGCTACGCGCCGGCGATGGCCGGCATGGTGGCCCGGCTGGTCGAGCGCGGCGCCCTGCCGCTGCGCGAGCTGGTGCTGCACCGCTGCGCCGGCTGCGCCCGCACCCTGCACCACTCCTACGTCGAGGGCCTGTGCGGCGCCTGCGGCCACGAGGCCTGCGGCGGCGGCTGCGAGGGCTGCGGCGGGTTCACCTCGGCCCAGACCATGGTCGAGGTGCGCTGCGCCCGCTGCGGCGGCGCCCCGGTGCCGTTCACCGCCACTATTCCCGTGCTCGACCTGGAGCGGCACCGGCCCGCCCTGCAGTCGCTGTGGCTGCGCGCGGAGCTGCCGGTCGACGTGCGGGCCCTGATCGGCACGGCCCTGCAGGGGGAGCTGCCGGCGATCCCGGCCGCGTACCCGACCGACTGGGGCGTGCCCGGCACCGGCCCGATCGACGGCATGCGCGTCGACGTCTACGTCGAGGTCTGCCTCAACCTGGTCCGCGGGGTCGCCCACGCGCTGCAGCCCGGGGTGGAGGAGGACCCGGCCGCCTACGCCGACGTGTGGCGGCGGCGGGTGCGCGGCATGTGGAACTTCTACGGCATCGACAACGCCTACTTCTACGGCATCATGTGGCCGGCCCTGCTCGCCTCGGCCGGCGTCGACCTCGGCGGGCTGGCCGGCATGAGCGTGGTGAACCGGTTCTTCACCCTCGACGGCTTCAAGTTCTCCACCAGCCGCAACCACGCCATCTGGGCCAACGACCTGCTCGCCGACGCCGACCCGGCGATCGTGCGGCTGTTCCTGGCGTTCAACCGGCCCGACCGGGTCGGCAGCGACTTCACCCGGGAGTCCTTCGAGGCCTTCGCCGCCTACGTCCAGCCGCTGCTGGAAGGGGCCACCCGCCCGCACGCGCTGCCGCCGGAGCTGGTCGAGGCCGAGCGGCGGCGCGGGGAGCTGGCGCTGCGCTACACCGACTTCGACGCGCCGCTGGCCGCCCGGGCGCTGCTGGCCCTGCTGGCCGTGGGCGGGGACGCCGGCGCGACGTTACGGTCCGTGCTCACCGGCGGCGCGTGATGCGGGTCGGCATCCTCGGCGCCGGGATCGCCGGCACGACCCTGGCCTGGCGCCTGGCCGGCGCCGGGGTCCGGGTCGAGCTGGCCACCGGCCCGCCCGGGCTCGCGGGCGCGACCGCGGTCTCCGGCGGCGCGGTGCGCTCCTACGACCCGGACCCCGTGCAGCGGGCCCTGGCGACGCAGAGCCTGGCCGAGCTGCGCGGCAGCCCGAGCCTGCTGGAGTGGTCGCGCTTCCGGCCGATGCCGACGGTCCTGGTCGGGGAGCCCGGCCCACTCGGCGCCGACGACCTGCGCAAGCTCGGCTGGGCCGGCCTCGCGCCGGACACCACGGGCGTGCGGGACGACACCGGCGGGCGCATCGACGTCGCCGCGCTGCGCGACGCACTGCTGCGCGACCTCGCGGGCTGCGCCGCAGCGACCATCGGCCAGCGGCTCAGCGGCGAGCCGGACGTGCTCGTCTACGCGGCCGGCGCCTGGACCCCGGCCCTGCTGGCGAAGGCCGGACTGTCCACGTTGGACCTGAAGGTCAAGGCGATCCGGTACACCGTGCACCGGCTGCTCGGCCCGCCCCCGCCGATCTTCTCCGACGGCCCGCTCTACGGCATCCCGCTCGGCGACGGCCGGCTCATCGCGGGCGTGGCCACCGACGAGTGGGGCGTCGCGCCCGGCGCCCCGCCCGCGCGCCCACCGGCCGACGCCGCCCGGCTGCTGCGCGACCGGCTGCCGGGCCTGCGCCTCGGCCCGCCGCTGGGCCGCGCCGACGCCACCGACTGCTACGCAGACCCGCCGGTCCTCGCCCTGCGGGAGATCCCCGGCACGGGCGGACGCATCCACGCGTTCACCGGCGGCTCCGGCGGGGCGGCCAAGACCGTGCTCGCCGCCGCCGCTCGCGCCGCCGACCAACTCAACCACCACACCCAGGAGGAAGCGCGTGCAACCCACTGAGCTGCCCACCTATCACACCGTCGGGATCGGGGCCGGACCGGCCAACCTGAGCCTCGCCGCGCTGCTGCCGGCCGCCGGCCTCGGCCCGGTCGCCCTCTTCGACCGCCAGCCCGGCCCGGCCTGGCACCCGGCGCTGCTGAGCCCCGGCGTGCGGATGCAGACGTCGTGGATGAAGGACCTCGTCTCGCTCGTCGACCCGCAGCACCCCCTGACGTTCATGAACTACCTGGTCACCACCGGCCGGCTGTTCGCGCTGCTGAACGCCCAGTTCGACACCATCCCGCGGCTGGAGTACGTGCGGTACCTCACCTGGGCCGCCCGCCGCATCGAGGGCATCCACTACGGCACCGACGTCGAGCGGATCACCTACACCGACGACGGCTTCGAGCTCTTCGCCGGCGGCCGGCCGATCGCCCGGGCCCAGCACGTGTCGATCGGCGTCGGCACCCGCGCCTCCCGCCCCGCGTGGATGGACGGCCTGCCGGACACCGCGCTCATCGCCGACGACCTCGGCTGGCGTATCGACGCCATGAAGGCCGCCGAGGGGGCCCTGGACGCGCCGGTCGCCGTGGTCGGCGGCGGGCAGACCGGCCTCGAGTGCGTGCTCAAGCTGCTGCACGCGGGCTTCACCGACGTGCGCTGGCTGGGCCGCCGGCAGTGGTTCCAGACCATCGACGACTCGCCGGTGGCCAACGAGTTCTACCGCCCGGCCCACGGCCAGTTCCTGCAGCAGCTCAGCCGGGGCACCCGGCGGCGGCTGGTGGTCGAGCAGGGCCCGACCGGCGACGCGCTGACCCCCGGCGCGCTGCGGGTGCTGTACCAGAGCAACTACGACCGCATGCTCGACCTCGACCGGTTCCCGGCGGTGCTGTACCCCGGCCGCGACGTCGTCTCCGTCACCGCCGACGGAGACGGCGACGGCGGGGAGCTGGTCATGCGCTGCGAGACCCCGGGCGGCCGGGAGGAGCACCGGGCGCGGTACGTCGTCGTCGCCGTCGGCCGCGAGGCGAGCCCGGTCCCGTTCGACGACGACCTGGCGGAGCGGGTGGAGTACGACGACGACGGCGACATGCTCATCGAGCCCGACTACTCGCTGCGGTGGAAGGGGATGAACGGCCACCGCATCTTCGTGCTCAACCGGGCCCGGTACAGCCACGGCGTGCCGGACGCGAACCTGACCCTGCTGCCGGTGCGGGCGGCGACCGTCATCAACGCCATGGCCGGCCGCCAGGTCTTCAACGTCATCGACGACCTCTGCCCGGTGCGGTGGATCGCATGAGTAGCTACGAGGGGCTGGTCGTGCAGCCCGAGGAGCCCAACGGCGCCGTCGGGCGCTACCACCAGGACGGCTCGCTGGTGTGGGCCGAGTTCGAGGGCGGCCCGGTGCGCTCCGGGCGTCTGGTCGGCACGTGCGGGCCCGACGGCGTCATCAGCGCCGCCTACTGCCAGGTCATGGCCGACGGGGCGGTGGTCGCCGGCACCTGCGTCAGCACCCCCGACCGGCTCGCCGACGGCCGGCTGCGGCTCACCGAGCGCTGGCGGCGGGCCGACGGCGCGGTCGGCATCTCGCGCATCGAGGAAGTGGCGGCATGACCACTATGGCGAAGCCGCTGCTCCTGCTGGTCGGCACCGGTATGCGCGACTACCGGCAGTACCTGCTGGAGTCCATCTCCCCGTACTTCCGCCTGCACCTGCTCAGCCCGTCCGCCCCGACCTGGGAGCCGCCGTACCTCTTCGGCGCCACGCAGGTGCCCGACCTCGCCGACGTCGACGCGCTCACCCTGGCCGGCAAGGCGGTCGAGGACGTGGCCGGCGTGCTGTGCTGGGACGAGGCGCTCATCCTGCCCGCCGCCCACCTGGCGGCGGCGCTGGGCGTGCCCCGCCCGAGCGTGGCCGCGGTCGCCGCCTGCCGGGACAAGCACACCACCCGGTCGGCCCTCGCCGCGGCCGGCGTCCCGCAGCCCGAGTCGGTCCTGGTCGGCTCGCTCGAGGAGGCCCTCGCCGCGGCCGAAGGCATCGGCTACCCGGTCGTGCTCAAGCCCCGCGCGCTGGCCGCCAGCCTCGGCGTGGTCCGCGCCGACGGGCCGTCCGACGTCGAGCGGCACTTCGCCTTCGCCCGCGACACCACCGTCCCCGGAGCCCCGTCCTACGAGGTCTCGGTGCTCGTCGAGCAGTACGCCGACGGCCCGGAGATCAGCGTCGACTCGGTCGTGCACGACGGCGTGCTGACCCCGGTGGTCCTGGCCCGCAAGGAGGTCGGCTACGAGCCCTACTTCGAGGAGCTCGGGCACATCGTCGACGGCGCCGACCCGCTGCTCGGCGACGAGGGGCTCCGGCAGGTACTGCAGCGGGCCCACGACGCCATCGGCCTGCGCGACGGCTTCACGCACACCGAGGTGCGCCTGACCGCGGACGCCCCGCTCGTCATCGAGATCAACGCGCGGCTCGGCGGCGGGCTCATCCCGCACCTGGGCACCCTGGCCACGGGCGTCGACCCGGGCCCGGCCGCCGCGGCGGCCGCCTGCGGGCTCCCGCCGGAGGTGGAGCGGGACCGTTCGCGCGTCGCCGGCATCCGGTTCTTCTACGCCGACGCCGACGACACCACCGTCGAGTCGATCGCGTTCGACGCCGAGGCCCTGCCGCCGGCGATCGCCAAGGCCGTGACCCTCGTCAAGCCCGGGGCCGTCGTCTCGCCGCCGCCGAAGGGCACCACCTTCGGCCGGCTCGCGTTCGCCATCGCGGTCGCGGAGACGGCCGCCGAGTGCCGCGCCGCGCTCGACGGGGCCGGCGCCGCGTTGCGGGTGAACACGTGACCGCGGCCGTCGCCACCGCGGAGGAGCACGCCGAGGCGGGCGTCCTCGCCACGTTGCGGGCCACGTCCGCGCCGGTGCGGGCGCTGCTCGTCGGCGTGCTGGTGAACCGGCTGGGGACGTTCTTCCAGGCGTACCTCGTGCTGTTCCTCACCACGCGCGGGTTCTCCTCGGCCCAGGCCGGGTGGGCGCTCGGCGTCTACGGGGCCGGCACGATCGGCGGGCTGATCGTCGGCGGGGCCCTCGCGGACCGGCTCGGGCCGCGCCGGACCACGCTGGTGAGCATGGCCGGCTCGGCCGTGCTGCTGCCGACCGTGCTGTACCTGCACCAGTACGCCGCCATCCTGGTCGTCGTCGCGCTCGTCGGGCTGACCACCCAGCTCTTCCGGCCGGCCGCCTCGGCGATGCTCGCGTCGCACACCGCCCGGCACCGCCGCGTGATGATCTTCGCGGTGTACCGGCTGGTGCAGAACATCGGGGCGACCACCGCCCCGCTGGTCGGCGCGCTGCTCGTCGCGGTCTCCTACACGCTGCTGTACTGGGTGGAGGCCGGCTCGACCGCGGTCTTCGCGCTCGTGGCCGTGTTCCTGTTCCCGCGCAAGCGCGACGGGGCCAAGGCCGAGGCGTCGGTCCGCGGCGGCTACGGCGCGATGCTGGCCGACCGGCGCTACGTGCTCTTCCTCGGCGCCATGTTCCTCAACATCTTCGTCTACGTGCAGTACATCGCCGTGCTGCCGCTGGCCATGCGCGCCGAGGGGCTGGCCACCGGCTGGTACGCGGCCATGCTCGCGCTCAACGGCCTCATGGTGGTCGCGTTCGAGCTGCTCGTCACCAAGGTCACCCAGCGCCGGGCGCCTCGCTACGTGGCCGCGGCCGGGTTCCTGCTGCTCGGCCTGGGCCAGGCGCTGTACGGCTTCGGCTGGGGCGTGGTCGCGTTCGTGGCCGGCACCGTGCTGTGGTCGCTCGCCGAGCTGGTCGGCGGCCCGACGATGTTCGCCTACCCGGCCCTGGCCGCCCCGGAGGAGCTGCTGGGTCGCTACCAGGGCGCGGCCCAGGCCATGTTCGGCCTCGGCACCGTGCTCGGCCCGATCTGCGGCGTCGCGCTGTGGCTGGCGCTCGGCCCGCCGGTGTGGTGGCTCTTCGGCGCCGCCAGCCTGCTCGGCCTGGTCGTGGCCTGGACCTCGATGCGCAACACCCAACCGGCAGCGAAGGAGAGCGCCAATGCCTGAGCAGTATGCGGTCCTCGTGGAGCCGATCTCCACCGGGCAGGAGTACGCCGAGGCCTTCCGGGCCGAGGGTCTGACCCCCATCGCCGTCATGACCTCCGAGCAGGCGGTCCCCGCGTTCGCGCACACCTGGCACCCGGAGAACTTCGCCAAGGTGCACGTCCTCGGGGAGCGCAGCGTCGCCGAGCTGGCGGAGGAGCTGCGGCAGTACGACCCCCGATGGCTCGTCCCGGGATCGGAGGTGGGCGTCGAGCTGTGCGACGCGCTCACCGGGATCCTGTGCCCGGACAGCGGCAACGACCCGCGGACCACGCTGGACCGGCGGGACAAGTGGCACATGGCGAAGGCCCTCGAGCGGGCCGGGCTGCCGCACCTGCGCCAGCACTGCTCGGCCGACCGGGACGAGCTGGACGCCTGGATCGCCGAGCAGGGCCTGGCCGGCGGGCGGTTCGTGGTCAAGCCGCCGAAGTCCGCGGCCACCGACGACGTGCACCTCATCCGGCCCGGCGAGGACTGGCACCCGGTCTTCGACCGGATCCTGGGCAAGATCAACTATGGCGGGCTGCGCAACGAGGCCGTGCTGGTGCAGGAGTACGCCGAGGGCACCGAGTTCCTCATCGACACGTACTCGGTCGACGGCCGGCACGGGCTGGTCGACGTGTGCCGCTACGCCAAGGCCCGCCGCGACGACCGGATCGGCATCTACGAGCGGGTGCAGTTCCTGGCCCCGGACGACCCCGACGTCGAGGAGATCCGGCCGTACGTCTTCGCCGTCCTCGACGCCCTGGGCGTACGCAACGGCTGCGGGCACAGCGAGGTCATGCTCACCAAGCACGGCCCGCGGCTGATGGAGGTCGGGGCCCGCCCGGCCGGCGGCGGCCACCAGATGATCACCCGGATGGCCACGGGCGACAGCCAGATCGCCCGGACGATCGCCCACCGGCTGCACGGGCAGTTCCGCCCCGGCTACGAGCTGCGCCAGCACCTGTCGGCGGTCTTCATCTCCTCGCCCGCAGCCGGGATCTGGCGCAACGGCGACATCTTCGACGGCGTCGACGCGCTGCCGTCCTTCATTGCCAAGCACTTCCCGTTCGGCACCGGCGACCCGGTGCCGGCCAGCGACGACCTGGTGACCTTCCTGGCCTGGGTCATCCTGGCCGGCCCCGACGCGGACCAGATCGAGGCCGACTACCAGCACATCCGGGCCATCGAGAGCCGGATCGACATCGAGAGGGTGCCGTCGTGAACTCGATTACCGAGGCGTACCTGGACGCGGTCGCCGCCGGGCGCATCCCGGAGGACGAGCTGGTCAAGGCGCTCGGCGGCGCCGGGCTCAACCAGACGTACTACGAGAACGGCCACCTGCCCCGCCCGCTGTTCCTGTCGAGAGCCGAGCGGGAGGGGCTCGACGCCGACCTGCGCGTGCTGCACGCCGCCCTCACCAGCCTGCCGGACCGGCTCTTCGACGGCGACGCGGCCGCCTTCGCCGCCGCGGTCGGCGCGCAGGGCCCGCAGATCGACGCCGCGCGGGCGGCCAAGGGGCAGGTCACCCGGCTGGCCCGGGCCGACCTCTACGCCGACGCCGAGGGCTTCAAGCTGCTCGAGCTCAACGTGACCGGCGCGGTCGGCGGGCTGGAGAACGCGCGGCTCAACGAGGCGTACCTGGAGAGCCCGGCCTTCGCCCAGTTCGCCGCCGACCACGACCTCGGCCACGTCGATACCCTGATGGCGCTGGCCGAGACCCTCGGCGACGAGACGGGCACGGCCGGCCGGCAGCCGCTGGTCGGCATCGTGGACTGGCCGGACAGCTACCCGCACCTCGAGGTCCAGCTGCGCCGCAACGCCGAGCTGCTCGGCGAGCGCGGGGTGGAGGCCGTCGTCGGGCACGTCGGGATGCTGGAGTACCGCGACGGCGGCGTCTGGATGCACGGCCGCCGCCTCGACGTGGTGTACCGCCTGTTCCTGGTCGAGTCGCTGCTGCGCCCGGGCGGCGCCGAACTGCTGGCCCCCGTGCTGGCGGCGGCCGCCCGCGGCGAGGTCGCCATGTTCACCCCGATCGCCTCCGAACT
This sequence comes from Dactylosporangium salmoneum, assembly GCF_039532525.1. NCBI lineage: Bacteria > Bacillati > Actinomycetota > Actinomycetes > Micromonosporales > Micromonosporaceae > Dactylosporangium > Dactylosporangium salmoneum. Next base: position 37,364 of record NZ_BAAARV010000023.1, on the reverse strand, counting down.
CTACGGCAGCAAGACGGCCCTGGCGCTGCTCTCCGACGAGCGGCACCGGGACCGGTTCTCCGCCGCCGAGCTGGACGTCATCGACCGGGTGCTGCCGTGGACGCGGCGGCTGCGGGCCGGCCCGGTCACCGTCGACGGCGAGCGGGCCGACCTGCTCGACTACGCGCTGCGCGACCGGGAGCGGCTGGTCGTCAAGGCGACCATGCTGCACGGCGGGCACGGCTTCGTGGCCGGCTGGCTGGTCGGGCCGGACGAGTGGGAGCGGGAGCTGCGCCGGGCCGAGGGCGGCCCGTTCGTGCTCCAGCGCCGGGTGGTGCCCGAGCCGGAGCTCATGCCGGACCCGCACACGGCCACGTGGGGCGTGTTCCTCACCGGGCGCGGCTACGCCGGGACGTTCGTGCGGGCCGTCCCCGGGCGGGACGCGGGCGTGGTCGCCTACACCGGCGGCGCGCTAGCCGGCTGCGTCTTCCACGAGCGCTGACGTCGCCTTGCGCAGGGCGGCGACCGGGTCGAGGTACGCGGCGGCGACGAGGGCGATCCACTGGTACACGGCGTCCTCGTTGTCCGCCAGCGGCCCGGGCACGTAGTGCGGGGAGGACAGGCCGCGCTGCACCGACTCGCAGGCCGCCCAGTCCTGCCGGTTGGTGAGGTCCCAGAAGTCGACCGCGTAGGCCGGGTCGACGTCGGGGTCGGGGAAGTACCAGGTGCACTCGATGTCGGTGCGGTCCGGCGCCACCGGGGTGAGCCGGTGGGTCATGACGTAGTCGGGGTGCGCCGAGACGAGCAGGTTCGGGAACAGCGCCACGTAGAGGATGGTGCGCCGGGGCGCCCCGGCGATGAACCGGCCCGGGCCGCGGCCGTCGAACGACATCGTCTCGGCGTGCTCGCGCAGGTCCATCGTGCCGCCCACCCAGGCGCCCGGCATCGTCCAGTTGTCGCCCGAGGTGGGCGGCGAGACCCGGCACAGCTCGGGGTGGATGAGCGGGCAGTGGTAGCACTCCTGGTAGTTCTCGACCACGACCTTCCAGTTGGCCGCGATCCGGTAGTCGTGCCGGGCGGCCTTCCGGAGACTGCCGAAGTCGTACGGCGCGAGCAGCCCGTCCAGCGCACCGGTGTACGACTCGATGGGCGGCGCCGGGTGCCCGGCGTTGACCAGCAGCCACCCGTGCCACTCGGCGACGGGCAGCTCGACCAGGCCGAGCCCGCCGGTGTCGGCCTCGGCGAGGTGCGGCGCGGTGGCGAGGGAGCCGTCGAGGCGGAAGGCCCAGCCGTGGTACGGGCACACGGCCGACGGGCGGTCCGCGGCCTCGCCGTCGGCCAGCAGCTCGTGGCCGCGGTGCCGGCACACGTTGGCGAAGGCCCGCGGCGCCCCGCGCTCGCCGAAGGTGAGCAGCACGCCGACGTCACCGGCGGTGACCGCGCGCTGGGTGCAGCCCTCCCGCAGCTCGTCGAGGCGCCCCACGCACGTCCAGGAGCCGGCGAAGAGGTGGCGGCGCTCCCAGGCGAGCACGGCCGGGTCGGTGTACGCGGCCGCCGGCAGCGTCCGGGACGCCCCGAACGGCCGCAGCGCCGCCTCGACCGCGTGAGGGTCGAGCGGCGCCGCAGGGATGTCCGTCATACCTCTAGAGGATGCCCGCTATGCCTCCCGGAGCGCCACCGTCGCGTGCAGGCGGCGCAGCGGGGCGGGGGAGTACCAGTTGAGCCGGCCCAGCCCGCGCAGGATGGCCGGGACGAGCACGCCGCGGATCAGCGTGGCGTCCACGACGATGGCCAGGCCGCAGCCGATGCCGAACATCTGCAGGAAGCTGACCGTGCCGGTGCCGAAGGCGAAGAAGCTCACCGCCAGCAGGGCGGCGGCCGCCGAGACGATCCGGCCGGTGCGGCCCAGCCCGGTGCGCACCGCCTCGTCCGTCGGCATCCCTTGCCCGTGCAGCTCGGCGATCCGGCCGATGATGAACACCTCGTAGTCCATGGACAGGCCGAAGACGATGACGAACATCAGGACCGTCATCGCGGTGTCCATCGGCCGCGGGGTGAACCGCAGCCACGAGGCCAGGTGCCCGTCCTGGAAGATCCAGACGAGCGCGCCCATGATGGCCGACAGGCCGAGCACGTTGAGCACGAGTGCCCGCAGCGGCTGGATGACGCTGCCGGTGAACAGGAACAACAGCACGAAGGTGGCCAGCACGACGATCGCGATGCCCAGCGGCAGCCGGGCGCCGATCGCGTGGGTGGTGTCGATGAGGGCGGCGTCGACGCCGCCGACGTAGGCCTCGGCCGGGGCGGGCGCGGACCGGATCGAGCGGACCAGGCGCTGGGCCGCGTCGGACTTGGCCGTCAGCCGGCTCGCCACGGTGAGCCGCTCGCCGGTGGGGCGGGACAGGGCGGGGTTGCCCTCGCCGGCGCGGGTGCCGTGGCCGAACGTGCCGGCGCTGCTCGTCACCAGCGCGGCGTCGTCCAGTGTGGACAGTTGCTGGGCGTAGGCGGCCAGCCGGTCCCGGTCGACGGGGCCGGTCAGGACGATGTCGACGGAAGCGTTCTGATTGCTCGGGAAGCCCGTCGCGAGCCGGTCGGCCACCTGGCGGCCGGCGCTGCCCGGGCGCAGCACGCCCTCGTCCGGCGTGCCGAAGGCGACGTGGCGCAGCGGGCTCGCGACCACCAGCAGGCCCAGCACCACCGGCAGCGCGGCGAGCGCGGGCCGGCGCATGACCGCCCCGGCGAGCCGGGCCCAGAAGGCGGTGCCGGCGCTCCGGCTCGCCCGCCGCCGGCCCACCGGCCACGCGTTGACCCGCCGGCCGAGCACCGCCAGCAGGGCCGGGGCGACGACCAGGGCGCCGAGCGCGGCGATGACGACGACGCCGATGCCGGCGTAGGCGAAGGAGCGCAGGAAGTACAGCGGGAAGACGAGCAGCGCGGTGAGCGCCGTGGCGACCGTGCCGGCGGCGAAGAGGATGGTCCGCCCGGCGGTGGCCACCGTGGTGGCGAGCGCCTCGGCCACGGGCCGGTCCTCGCCCAGCTCCTCGCGGAACCGGGTCACCATCAGCAGCGCGTAGTCGATGCCCAGGCCCAGCCCGAGCGCGGTGGTGAGGTTGATCGCGAACACCGACACGTCGGTCACCGCGCCCAGCGCCGTCAGCTCGGCGAACGTGCCGGCGATGGCGATCCCGCCGATGGCCAGGGGCAGCAGGGCGGAGACGACGCTGCCGAAGACGAGGATCAGCAGCAGGAGGGTCAGCGGTACCGCGATGGCCTCCGCGATCGCGAGGCTGCGCGCGACCTGGCCGTTCACGTCGAGGTTCACGGCCGTCTCCCCGCCGGCCCGCACGTGCAGCGCGGGCCCGTCGGCCGCGTAGCGCTCGATCAGCTGCCCGGCCCGCTCGCGGCGCTGCGTCGCGTCGCCGTCGACGTGGGCCAGCACGATCGCGTCGGCCCCGTCGGCCGAGCGCAGGTCGGGCACCCCCGCCGACCAGTAGGACACGACGTCGCGCACGCCGGGCTCGCGCTGCAGGGCGGCGGCCAGGTCGCGCCCGGCCGCGGCGGCGTCCGGCGCGTCGACCGAGCCGCCGGTGGCGTGGGCGAGCAGGACGAGGTTGGCCCGCCCGCCGAAGCGCTCGTCGATGAGCCGCTGGGCCTTCGAGGACTCCGAGCCCGGGTCGTCGAACCCGCCGCCCTGCAGGCGGCCGAACACGCCGGCCCCGGCAACGGCCGCCCCGGCGATCAGCAGGACGGCGATGACGAGCACGAGCCGCGCGCGGCGGTGGATGAGGGAGCCGTACCGGTACAACATCGAACCTTGCCCCTTTGGAGTAGATGTTGACGGCGTAAACTTAACGGTGTCAACATTGCACAAGGTGTTAACGGTGTCAACATCCGGCAGGATGAGCAGGTGAGTACGAGCAACATCGGCCGCCACTCCTACCACCACGGCGACCTGGCCAACGCCCTGACCAGCGCCGCGCTGGAGCTCGCCCGCGCCGGCGGCCCGGACGCGGTGGTCCTGCGCGAGGCGGCCCGCAAGATCGGCGTCTCCGCCACCGCCGCGTACCGCCACTTCAGCTCCCGCGAGGACCTTGTGCACGCGGTGAAGGACTGCGCCCTGGCCGAGCTGGCCGAGCGGATGCAGGACGAGCTGTCCCGCCTGCCGGCCGCGAGCTCCGGGGTGCAGCGGCTGCACGACCGGCTGCGGGCACTGGGGGCCGGCTACATCGGCTTCGCGCTGGAGAAGCCGGGGCTGTTCCGGACCGCGTTCGCCCACATGACGCCGATGGCCGGGCCGCAGGGCATCGATCCGACGCAGACCGTGCCCTTCCGCATGCTCGTGGAGACCCTGGACGCCCTCGTCGCCGAGGGGGCGCTCGCCGCGGACCGGCGGCCGTTCCTGGAGGTGGCGGCTTGGGCGACCGTGCACGGGATGGCGGAGCTGCTGCTGGACGGGCCGCTGCGGCACCTGCCCGCCGACGTGCAGCAGGCCGCCGTGCAGCGCTCGCTGGACATGGTGACCGCGGGCATCATGGCCGGCTGACGGTCATCGGACCGGCGAGTGTTCCGGGGACCCGCCGGTTCAGGAGGGCAGCGGCCGGCGGCCGGCGAAGCCGAGGTCGACGCGGTGGTACCAGTCGATGCCGGCGTCCCCCTCCAGCCAGCACAGCAGCACGTCCTCGCCGCCGAGGTCGGCCGGGAAGTCCAGCAGCAGCGGGGCCAGGCCCTTGAGGTGTACCCCGGTGTCCTGCACGGTGGTGATCAGCTCGTCCAGCAGCGCCTCGGCCGCCTTGAGCTCCGGCATGCCGCCCAGCGGCGTCGGCGTGCCACCCGGGCTCAGCGACGCGGCCAGCTCGGCGGCGTCGGCCCGCACGGCGACCAGCCGGTCGAGCGTCGGGCGGAGCCGGGCCAGCTCGGCGCGGGCCTCGGCCACGGTGAATAGCGCCATGTCGAGAAGGGTGTCATGCCCCGGCCCGCGGCGCGCGTCCGGGCCGCGCGACGGGCGGTGCGGCCGGGTTCGTCCCGATTGATGGGACGGCCGACCGGAGAGTTCTGTGCCCCGTCGGCGCCCAACGACGCCCGCGGATGCCATGATGTCTGTCGAACGGCCGAGCAGGACGCGGCCGGACACGGCGGCGGCCACGCACGGAAGCGGGCCGGCAGGGAAGCGGCCAGGCACGGAAGCCGGCCGGCAGGGAAGCGGCCGAGCAGACCAGGCGAGCAAGGAAAGGGGCCGCGGTCGGATGGCGCGGTTCGAGGCGGCGACGTCGATCGACGGGCAGCGGGCGCGCGTCGCCATGTCCGGCGAGTGTGATCTCTCCTCCCGCGAGGAGTGCACGGCCACGCTGATGGCCGCGGTCGGCGCCGCCCCGGCGGTGGTGGTCGACCTGTCCGCCCTCACCTTCCTCGACTCCAGCGGCGTGCACGCGCTGGTCACCGCCCACCGCGCGGCCCTGGCCAAGGGCGGGCGGCTCAGCGTCGTCAACCCGTCCGGCATGGTCGCCCACGTCCTCGACCTCACGGGCGTCGGCGAGCTGCTCCAGCCCAGCCGGGCCGGCAAGGCCCCGGAGGCCGGCGATGGCTGAGCCGGGCCGGGCCGACTCGATCGGGTACGCGCTGGTGTCCGACCTCGCTGCGGTCCGCGCCTTCGTCACCGACCGGGCCATCGCGCTCGGCCTCTCGCCGGCCCGTGCCGACCTGCTCACGCTGGCGGTCAACGAGCTGGCGACCAACACGCTGCAGTACACCGACGAGGGCGGCCAGGTCCTGATGTGGGCCGAGCCCGGCCAGGTCGTGTGCGACGTCGTCGACCAGGGCCCGGTCCGCGCCTTCGGCGGCGGCATGCCCCCCGCCGACGCGCCGCGCGGCCGCGGCCTCGCCATCGTCGAGATGGTCTGCGACCACGTGGCCGCCTTCGCCGGCGCCGGCGGCACCGTCGTGCGAATGCGCCTGGGCTTCAGTTCATGACCTGAATGGCCAGCGTGCAGGTGTCGTCGTCCGGGCTGGGACGGTGCAGCAAGGCGCGCAGGCGGTGCAAGGGATCGCCGTCGGCGCTCGCGTGGCACAGGGCCGACTTCACCGCGTCCAGGCGGTTCCGGTGGTCGGCCGAGCGGCGCTCGATCAGCCCGTCGGTGTAGAAGAGCACCACGTCGCCGGGGGTGAGGGGCGTGGTCAGCACCGGGTAGGGCGCGTCGGGGTCGGCGCCCAGCAGCAGGCCCCGCGGGCGGGCGAGCTCGGTGGCCGCGCCGCCGCGGGTCAGCAGCGGCGGCGGGTGCCCGGCCCGCGTCCAGGACAGGGTGCGCTCCGCCGGGTCGAAGACGCCGACGACGGCGGTGGCGGTCAGGTCCAGCTGGACGCAGAGGCGGTTCATGTGGGCGGTCAGCTCGCCCGGGTCGCGCAGGCCGATGGAGAGCCAGGCGACGAGGGCGAAGCGCAGATGGGCCATGCCGGTGGCGGCGTCCAGGCCGTGGCCGGCCACGTCGCCCAGGGCCAGGACGACCTTGCCCTCCGGGAGGGTCTGGGCGTGGTACCAGTCGCCGCCGACCCGCAGGGCGCTCTCGGCCGGTAGGTAGCCCACGGCGGCCCGCAGGCCGGCCAGGGGGAACGGCTCGCGGGGCACCGGCTGGATCAGCTGCTGCAGCTGGGCGGCCAGGCGGTGCTCGGCGAGGGCGGTCATCTCGCGTATGCGCAGCTGGTCGTTGAGGCGCTCGATGGCGCTGCGCGAGTCCTCGCGGGCGGTCACGTCCTGCACCACGGCGTAGATCTTCAGCGGCGCGCCGTCCGCGTCGCGGGACACGTCGGACAGGATGCGCAGGTGGCGCACGCCCGAGGCGACGCGGAAGCGGACGGTGACGTCGGTGGTGCCGCCGCTGTCCAGCAGCTGCCAGGCGGCCTCGGCGAGCGGGCGGTCCTCGGGCAGCATCGCCTCGGCCTGCGCGGCGCGGGGCAACGGGCCTTCGGCCGGGTCGCGCTCGAAGATGCGGTACAGCCCGGGCGACCACTCCATGCGGCCGGTCACGAGGTCGTACTCCGACCAGCCCAGGCTCCCGAGCAGCTCGGTGCGGTCGAGGCGGCGGCGGGTCTCGTCGAGCCGCGACCAGCACACCAGCAGCCCGTCGAGGACGGGATGCGCGCTGATCTCGAACTGGGAGTCGGTGGCGACGCCGGCGCTGCGCTCGGAGTAGCGGAACTCCTGCAGCGAGGCGGGGGCCCCGGTCTCCAGCACCCGCAGGTAGAGCTCCCACAGTGGGCCGCCGGGGACGGTGGGGTACAGCTGCGACACGAGTCCGCCGACCCGCGTGCCGCCCCGGCGGTGGACGTCGTCGCCGGGGTCGCTGGTCGCCTCCACGCGGAAGTCGGTGACCCGGCCGCCGGGGTCGCGGACCGGGCGCAGCCAGCTGCAGCCCGCCGGCACCGCCGCCAGGATCTCCCGCACGACCGCCGCGATCGCGTCGGCGCCCTCCGCCATGCCCGCAGCCTATCGGCACCGGGCGATCGCGGCGGTCGTGCGGTGGTTCAGCTCGCCGAGCAGGCCGGCGCCAGGCTACCGGCGGTGCCGTTGGCCTGGAAGCCGAACTCGGTGTACTGGCCCGCGTTCACGTGCCCGTTGTAGGCCACGTTGCTCCAGGTGTTGCCCGAGCGGGCGACGTTCCAGGAGTTGGTGACGGTGGCCCCGGCCGGCAGCGCGAGGGTCACGTTCCAGGCGTTGATCGCCGCCGATCCGGCCGTCACCCGGACGGTGGCCACGAACCCGCCCTGCCACTGGTTGACGGAGACGGTGGCGGTGCAGCCGGCCGTACCTCCCGAAGAAGGCGGAGGACCGGACGAGGGCGGAGAACTGGACGGCGGCGTGGACGACTGGGTCGGCCCGGAGGAGGTCAGCCCCATGAACGCCAGCGCCATCGCGGCCTGGCCGGCCATCGGCAGCGAGTGCCCGACGCCGTTGATGGAGATGCCCTCGACCGGCGCCTGCGTGGAGGCGTTGCCGTAGCGGGTGCGGGTCCAGCCGGACTGCGGCGTGTCCGTCGCGACCGGCGTCTGGCTGACGCCGAGCACGTTGGTCCACTGCTTGATCTCCTCGCCGAAGTTCGGGTAGGCCAGCGTCGTGTCGGCGGTGCCGTGCCACACCTGCATCCGCGGCCGGGCGCCGGTGTACCCCGGGTAGGCGGCCCGGACCATGTCGCCCCACTGCTGCGGCGTGTAGATGCGCTGACCGCCGGAGCACTGGCTGTTCCACGACGAGCCGTCGGTGGTGGCGAAGCAGCCGAACGGCACGCCCATGAACGCGGCGCCGGCCTTGAACACGTCCGGGTAGTCGCCGAGCAGGACGTTGGTCATCATGCCGCCCGAGGACGCACCGGTCACGTAGACGCGGGCCGGGTCGCCGTTGTAGTGCTGCTCGGCGTACGTGACCATGGACATGATGCCGACCGGGTCGCTGCCGCCGCCCCGCTGGAGCGCCTGCGGCGACGACACGTCGAAGCAGGAGCCGCTGCGGGTGGCCGACGGGTACACCACGATGAAGCCGTAGCGGTCGGCCAGCGACGCGAACTCGGTGCCGGAGTAGAACGCCGGGCCCGATCCGGTGCAGTAGTGCACGGCGACCAGGATCGCCGGGCGGGCCTGGACCGTGTTGGGCACGTAGACGTACATCCGCAGATTGCTCGGGTTGGTGCCGAAGCCGGTGACCTCCGTCAGCGTCGCGGCTGCGGCCGGCCGGGCGAGGGCGAACACGCCGACGAGCGTGGCGGCCAGGGCGGCCGCGGCGGCGAGCAGGCGGCGGCGCACGTCAGCTCCCCGCGCACGTCGGCGTCAGGGTGCCGGCGGTGCCGTTGGCCTGGAAGCCCCACTCGGTGTACTGCCCGGCGTTCACCTGCCCGTTGTAGGCCACGTTGGTCCAGGAGTTGCCGGAGCGGTTCACGTTCCAGGAGTTCGTGACGGTGGCCCCCGATGGCAGCGCCATCGTCACGGTCCAGTTGTTGATGGCCGACGACCCGGCCGTGACCCGGACGGTGGCCACGAACCCGCCCTGCCACTGGTTGATGGAGGCGGTCGCGGTGCAACTCCCGGTGCTGGGCGGGGGAGACGAGACCGGAGGCGACGAGACGGGGGGCGACGAGACCGGGGGCGGCGAGGACGCCGAGCCGTTCAGGGCGTCCAATGTGGAGTTGTACGCCGCCTTCTTGTTGCCGTTGTTGTCGAACAGCAGTGGGGTGTCGCCGCTGCGCCACGAGTCGCTGTCCCGGATGCCCCACACCGTGATGCCGGTGCAGCGGGAGACGGCCAGGCAGGCCTTGACCACGCTGGCGTAGCTGTTGGCCTGGGCGGTGCCGGAGCCGGCGATGTCCAGCTCGGTGATCTGCACGTCGACGCCGAGGTTGGCGAAGCGCTGCAGGTTGGCCTGGTAGTCGGACGGCAGCGGGGAGCCGGAGTTGATGTGCGACTGGAAGCCGACGCAGTCGATCGGCACGCCGCGGGCCTTGAAGTCCTGCACCATCGCGTAGACGGCGTTGCTCTTGGCGTTCTGCCCGTCGGTGTTGTAGTCGTTGTAGCACAGCTTGGCGCCCGGGTCGGCGGCCCGCGCGGTGCGGAAGGCGACCTCGATCCAGTCGTTGCCGGTGCGCTGCAGGTTGGAGTCGCGCCGGGCGCCGTTGCCGCCGTCGGCGAAGGCCTCGTTCACCACGTCCCAGGCGTAGATCTTGCCCGCGTAGTGGGTGGCCACGTTGGTGATGTGGTTGACCATCGCGTTGCGCAGCGCCGTGCCCGACATGTTCTGCGCCCAGCTCGGCTGCTGGGAGTGCCAGGCGAGGGCGTGCCCGCGCATCCGCTGGCCGTGCGCCGCGGCGTGGGCCACGATCTGGTCGGCGCTGCCGTAGCTGAACTGGCCCTGGGTGGGCTCGGTGGCGTCCCACTTCATCTCGTTCTCGGGCGTGATCATGTTGAACTCGCGGTCGAGGATGCCGCTGTACGTCGCGTCGCTGAGCTTGTAGGCGGCGACGGCGGTGCCGAAGTACCGCCCCTTCTCCGCCGCCGAGGCGCCCAGCGTGCTGGCCGCATCGGCCGCGCTCGCCAGGCCCACGACGGTGGCGATCGCGGCGGCACCGGCCAGCGCGATCGCCCCTCGCGTCCGTGCTCTGTTCATGGCGGGAGACCTTTCGAACGTTTCGAAATCCGCTGATTCGCGGACGTCTCCAGCATTACCGGAAATGTTCCGGAAAGATATGCCGAAGCGGGTCCCACCAGGTCAAAGGCGTTATCGAAAATGCAATTCGTGAAACTTACAACGCGTCGAGATCGGACAATATTTCAGCCCTTTACGGAGCCGGTCAGGCCGCCGACGATGTGCCGTTCTGCGAAGACGAAGAAGCCGATCGCGGGGATCATCGATGCCGCCGTGTACGCCAGGACGCGGGCCGTGTCCTGGGAGAACTGCGACTGGAAGGCGGCCACCCCGAGCGGCAGCGTGAAGTTGGCCGGGTCGGACAGCACCAGCAACGGCAGCAGGTAGGCGTTCCAGCTGGTGACGAAGGCCAGGATGGCGACCGTGGTCAGCGCGGGCCGGCTCAGCGGCAGCAGAATCCGCCAGAAGAACCCGAGCCGCCCGGCCCCGTCCATGGCGGCCGCGTCCTCGAGCTCACCGGGGATCGCGTGCATGAACGGGCGCAGGATGACGATGGTGATCGGCAGCGAGAACGCGGCCTCCGGCAACGCCACGCCGAGCGCGTGCTCGAGCAGGCCGAGCTGGCGCAGCAGCAGGTACAGGGGGAGTGCCGCCGCGGTCACCGGGAACAGCAGGCCGATCGTGAAGAGGGTGTACAGCCCCTCGCGGCCCTTGAAGGTGTACCGCGACAACGCGAACGCCGCCATCGCCCCCACGGCGACCGCGAGGGCCGAGGCGACGACGGCGATGAGCGCGCTGTTGCCCATGGCCCGCCAGAACACCGACGAGCTCAGCACCGCGGTGTAGTTGCCGGCCACCCACGGGCTCGGCCAGCCGCCCGGTGCGTTGTTGATCTGCGCGTTGGTGCGGAACCCGCCCAGGATCGTGAACAGCAGCGGGACCAGCGTTACCCCGACGACCACGAGGGCGGCCAGGTAGGTGAGCGTTCGCCTGGCCATGCGTCACTCCACGATCCGGGTCAGGGCGCCCGCGGTGTCGCGGCGCATGGCGAAGCGCTGGTAGATCAGCGCGAAGATGAAGCACACGACGAACAGCACCACGGCGACGGCGCTGCCGTAGCCGAACTCGTAGCGGCTGAAGCCGTGGTCGAGCAGGTAGGTGGCCATGGTGCTGGAGGCGTTCGCGGGGCCGCCCAGCGTCATGATCCAGACGAGGTCGAACAGCTGCAGCGAGCCGATGATGGACAGGAAGATCCAGATCCGGATGGTCGGCCCGAGCAGCGGCAGGGTGATGCTGCGCGTGGTCTGCCAGGGCGTGGCGCCGTCGGTGGCCGCGGCCTCGCGCAGCTCGGCGGGGATGCCCTGCAGGCCGGCGAGCAGCAGGATGATGCCGAAGCCGAGGTACTTCCACGTGATGACCACGAAGAGCGTGTAGAGCACCAGGTCGCCGTCGGCCAGCCACTGCTGCACCAGCCCGCCCAGCCCGAAGCCCTTGAGCAGCTGATCGACCAGGCCGTCGGGCTGCAGCATGAGCAGCCAGACCACGGCGGTGATGGCCTCGGAGAGCACGTACGGCGCGAACACGATCAGCCGCAGCGCCGCCCGCCCTCGGATCCGCCGGTTGAGCAGCAGCGCGATGCCGATCGACAGCGGCAGCTGGATGGCCACCGACAGCACCGCGATGATGATGTTGTGCAGCAGTGAGCGGAGGAAGACGTCGTCCTCGAAGATCCGCTCGTAGTTGCCCAGCCCGAACCACGTGCGCGGGCTGAAGCCGGTCCACTTGTAGAAGCTGTAGTACACGGCCGCCGCGATGGGCAGCAGCACGAAGCCGACGAACAGCACCAGCGCGGGGGTCAGCAGCAGCGCCAGCTCCAGGCGCTTGGCCCGGCGCCCGCCCG
>NZ_BAAARV010000023.1:0-25338 GCF_039532525.1 Dactylosporangium salmoneum | reverse complement strand
GACGCCGCGCGACCGGCCCGGGCCTCTGGTGCCGCCGTCACGGGAGTAACGGCGGAAGGTGTCACTTGTTCGCTACCGCCTTGGTGAAGGCGTCGACGATGCCCTGCGGCGAGCCCTTGCCGGCGAAGAAGTCGGCGACGGCGTCGTTGAGCGCCTGTCCCACGCTGGTCGGCAGCGCCTGGTCGAAGTACACCTGGATGTACGGCGCCTTGTTCAGGGCCTCCTGCACCGTCTTGAGGGACGGGTCCTGGATGGCCGAGATCGCCTGCGGGTTGGCCGGCAGCGTGGCCGTGTTGGTCTGCACCAGCTTGGTCTGCACGTCGGTGCTGGCCACGTACTTCAGGAAGTCCGCGCACGCCGGCCCGGCCTTCACGCTGCAAGAGAAGCCGTCGCCGCCGCCCAGCGCGGTGCCGGCGTCGCCCTTGCCGCCCTCGACGGCGGGGAACGGGAACCAGCTCAGCTTCGACGCGAACTGCTTGTCCTCGGTGAGCGGGATCATCGTCGGTAGCTCCCAGTCACCCTGCAGCTCCATGGCCGCCTTGCCGTTGGCGACGAGCCCGGCCGAGCTGCCCGCGCCCTGCTGGGCCGGGGTGCCCAGGAACGCGTTCTGGAACGGGTTGGTGGCCAGGAACGCCTTGAGGTCCTCGCCGGCCTTGACCCAGCACGGGTCGTCCATCTTGAGGTTCTTCACCGTGTCCTGCACGACCTGCGTCGAGCACTCGCGGATGGCGAAGTACGACCACCAGAACGCGTCCGGCCACTTGTCCTTGCTGCCGACCGAGATCGGCGTGATGTTCTTGGCCTTGAGCTTCGCGACGGCGTCGTTGAGCTCGGCCATCGTCTTCGGCGGCGCGGTGATGCCGGCCTGGTCGAAGAGGTCCTTGCGGTACCAGAAGCCGACCACGTGCAGGTCGTAGGGGATGCCGTACTGCTTGCCGTCGACCTGCCAGCCCTTGGCCGCGGCGCCGAGCTGGCTGATCCAGTCCTGCGTCTGCGGGGTCATGTCCATGATCTTGCCGGACTGCACCTGGGTGGCCAGCGCGCCGCCGCCCCACTGCTGGAAGATGCTCGGCGGGTTCGGCGACTGCAACGCCACCGAGATCTTGGTCTTGAGCGCCTCGTTCTGGGCCGGCTCGACCTTGAACGAAACGTTCGGGTGGTCCTTGTGGTATTGATCCGCGATCGACTGCCAAACGCTCATGCCCGGCTCCTGGGCGGCGTTGTGCCACCAGGTGAGCGTGACCGGGCTGTTGGCGTCGGCGGGGGCGTTGCTGCTGTCGTCACCGCAAGCGGTCAGGGAGGGGAGCGCCATCGTCAATCCGATGGCGATCGCGGCCAGCCTCCGTGGGGTGCTCAGGCGGACGTTCAAAGTGATCATCTCCTGACGGGGGCGTGGGCGAGCTTGGGGCTCGGCCCTCGATGACCGCAGAGTCTCCGCCTCGGCCGCGACGATTGTCAATCGTTGTCGATAACGTTATCGGACGTTATTGTGCTCCCCGTGAAGCCCTCCTCCCGAGTCACGATCCGAGACGTGGCCGCCACCGCCGGCGTCTCGGTCGCGACCGTGTCCAAGGTCCTCAACGCGCGCTACGGCGTCTCCGCGGCGACGAGCGCGCACGTCCAGGCCGTCATCCGTGAGCTGGGCTACGAGGCCAGCCTGGTCGCGCAGAGCCTGCGCAACCACAAGACCAACGTGATCGGCATCCTGGTCGCCGACCTGGAGCCGTTCTCCACGGAGCTGCTCAAGGGCGCGGCCAAGGCGATCAAGGGCACCGGCTACGAGCTGGTCGTGTACTCGGCCGGCGGGCGGACCGGGGACCAGGCGGGGTGGGAGCAGCGGTACCTCTCGCGGCTGTCCGGCACCCTCGTGGACGGCGCCGTGCTGGTCACCCCGACCGTGGTCGAGGTCGACTTCGGCTCGGCCGTGGTCGCCGTCGACCCGCACACCGGGCCGACCGGGCTGCCCACAGTGGACTCCGACAGCCTGCTCGGCGCCCGCACCGGCGTGCGCCACCTGCTCGACCTCGGCCACCGCCGGATCGCGCTCATCGGCGGCCGGCCCGACCTCGAGTCGGCCAAGCTGCGCGAGCAGGGCTACCGCGACGAGCTGCGGGAGGCCGGCATCGAGGTGGACCCGCGGCTCATCCAGCCCGGTAACTACGACGCCGACGACTCCGCCGCGGCCGCCCGCCGGCTGCTGGAGTCGCCCGAGCGGCCCACGGCGCTGTTCGCCGCCAACGACATGTCGGCGATCGCGGCCATCGAGGTGGCGGTCGCGATGGGCCTGCGGGTGCCCGAGGACCTCTCCGTCGTGGGCTTCGACAACGTGCCCGAGGCGGCCCTGGCCAGCCCGTCGCTGACCACCGTCGAGCAGCCCATCCACGAGATGGGCCACCGGGCGATCGACCTGCTCATCCAGCTCATGCACGGCGAGCAGGTGCAGAACTCCCACATCCGCCTGGCCACCCGCCTCGTGGTGCGGCACTCGACTTCTCGACTTCTCGCGTGAGATGGAGCAAATCAGCGTGACTTCGTGGCGCGACCCCAGCCTGCCCATCGACGAACGGGTGGCCGACCTGCTGGCCCGGATGTCGCTGCGCGAGAAAGTTGCACAGATGTACGGCGCCTGGCTCAACGTCGACGACACCGCGGGGGAGGTCGCCCCGCACCAGAACGACCAGGCCCCCGACCCGATCGACTGGCCGGAGCTCATCCGCCAGGGCCTGGGCCAGCTGACCCGCATCTACGGCTCCGCCCCGGTCGAGCCCCTCGCCGGCGCCCGCCGGGTGGCCGACCTGCAGCGGCAGATCGTCGCGGCCGGCCGCTTCGGCATCCCGGCCGTCGTGCACGAGGAGTGCCTCACCGGCCTGGCCGCCTGGAAGGCGCCCATCTTCCCGGCCCCGCTGTCCTGGGGCGCGAGCTTCGACCCGCAGCTGGTGCGGCGCATGGCCCACCACATCGGCGTCACCATGCGCCGCCTCGGCATCCACCAGGGCCTCGCGCCGGTCCTCGACGTGGCCCGCGACCTGCGCTGGGGCCGCGTCGAGGAGACCATCGGCGAGGACCCGCACCTGGTCGGCACGATCGGCGCGGCCTACGTGGACGGGCTGCAGGCGGCCGGGGTCGTGGCCACGCTCAAGCACTTCGTGGGGTACTCCACCTCGCGCGCCGGGCGCAACCTGGCCCCCGTCTCGATCGGCCACCGCGAGCTGCGCGACGTGCTGCTGCCGCCCTTCGAGATGGCCCTGGCGGCCGGCGCCCGGTCGGTCATGAACAGCTACACGGACGTCGACAACGTGCCCGTGGCCGCGGACGGCTCGCTGCTGACCGAGCTGCTGCGCGACGAGCTGGGCTTCCGCGGCACGGTGGTGTCGGACTACTTCGCGGTGGCGTTCCTGGAGACGCTGCACCGCGTCGCCGCCGACCGCGCCGAGGCGGCCGCGCTGGCGCTGCAGGCCGGCATCGACATCGAGCTGCCCGGCGTGAACTGCTACGGCGCCCCGCTGCTCAAGGCCATCGAGGCCGGCGACGTCACCACGGCCGAGGTCGACCGGGCGGTGACCCGGATCCTGCGGCAGAAGGCCGAGCTGGGCCTGCTCGACCCGGACTGGCAACCCGAGCCGGACCACCTCGGCGCCCCCGGCGAGCTCGACGACGCCGAGGCCCGCGCGGTCGCCCGGGCGCTGGCCGAGCGGGCGGTCGTGCTGCTGCGCAACGAGTCCGGCGCGCTGCCGCTGCGCCCCGGGACCCGCCTCGCGGTCGTCGGCCCCGGCGCCGCCACCGCCGACTCCCTCTTCGGCTGCTACTCGTTCCCGCGCCACGTCGGCGTGCACCACCCGGGCCTGCCGCTCGGCGTGGCCGCACCGTCCATCGTGGACGTCCTCGGCGCGCAGTTCGAGGTGGCGTACGAGCAGGGCTGCCCCGTCCGCGGCGGTGACGACGCCGGGATCGCCGCCGCCGCGCGCGCCGCCGCCGAGGCCGACGTGTGCGTGGCCGTCCTCGGCGACCTGGCCGGCCTCTTCGGCGTCGGCACCTCGGGCGAGGGCTGCGACGCCGCCGACCTGCGCCTGCCCGGCCGGCAGGAGGAGCTGCTGGAGGCCCTGCTGGCCACCGGCACCCCGGTCGTGCTCGTGATGCTGACCGGCCGCCCCTACGAGCTGTCCCGCCAGGCCGACCGGCTGGCCGCCGCCCTCGCCGCCTTCTTCCCGGGTGAGGAGGGCGCCGCCGCGATCGCCGGCGTGCTGTCCGGCCGGGTCAACCCGTCGGGCCGGCTCCCGGTGGGCTTCCCGGCCGCGGGCGCCTCCCAGCCCTCGACCTACCTGGCCGCCCCCCTGGCCCAGCGCAGCGAGGTGTCCAATGTGGACCCGACCGCGCTCTACCCCTTCGGCCACGGCCTCTCCTACGCCGCCGGCACCTGGGGCGAGCCCGAGCTGAACGCCCCCGACGGCTGGTCCACCTCCGACGCGATCGAGCTGACGGTGCCGCTGCACAACCCGCACGAGCGGGCCGTGAGCGAGGTCGTGCAGGTGTACCTCCACGACCCCGTCTGCTCGGTGGTCCGCCCCGTCCGCCAGCTCCTCGCCGCCCCGCGCGTCGACCTGGCCCCGGGCGAGTCCCGCACGCTGGTCCTCACCCTGCACGCCGACCTGCTGTCCTTCACCGGCCGCGACGGCGGGCGGTGGGTCGAGCCCGGCGACGTCGAGCTGCACGTGGCCCGCTCCAGCGCCGACACCCACGCCACCCTGCGGGTGAGGATGGTCGGCCCGGCCCGCCAGCTCGGCCCCGGCCGCCACCTGACCCCCACCTTCGAGGTGCGCGGGTAACTCGCGACGGCGCCTCAGCCCGGGTAGCCGGCCGACGGGCTGAGGCGCTCGACGAATGCGCGGAAGCCGGGGGCCAGCGGCAGCTCGTGTTCGAACGGCACGTGGTCGCCGGCCCAGGCATTCGGTTCGGCCGGGCAGGCGTCCCACGCCGGGGCGACGACGCCGCCGTTCTGGATGCGCAGCAGGTGGATGAGGTCGGCGGGCAGGGCGACACCCAGCTGCCGCTCCGCCTCGGCGATCAGGTCGGCGGTGAGCGGAGGCAGCATCATGCGCTTGTTCTGCGCCTCCCAGAAAGTCGCCTCGACCTCTTCGAACGGGGCCACGTCAGCCGAGCCGGGACGGGGTCATGCCGATCATCGTAGGGGGGCCGGGGTCGCCCGGGGTCTCTAGCCTGGGCCCGTGACTGTGCTTCGACCGCAGGTCTTCATGTCGTACTCGCGGCGGGACGAGGAGTACGTGCGCGGCCTTCGGGGGGATCTGCTCTCCGCCGGGGTCGAATGCTGGATCGACACCGCCAACATCCAGGCCGGCGACCGGCTCAATCCGGCGATCGAGGAGGCCATCTCCCGATCGAGCCTCATGTTCGCGTACGTCACCAAGAGCTACCTGCGCTCCCGCTGGTGCATGAAGGAGCTCCGCCACGCGCTCGCGTCGCCGCAGGTCACGGTGGCGCCCTACGCGGACTCGCCGGAGACGCTCACCGAGGTCCCGGACGACCTGATCGACGAGATCGCCTTCGGCGTCCTCACGCCCGAGGTGCGCACCCGCGCGCTGGTCGAGCTGGCCGGCCGGGCCTGGGCCTCGCTGCAGACCGTGCGGCGGGTCGTCCCGGCCGCCAACCACATCCTCGCCGGGCCGGCCATCTTCGACTCGGCCGGCTACTCGCGCTCCGATCTGATGCGGCGCGCCCGCAAGGAGCTGATCCTGGCCGGCCCGAACCTGCGCAGCTGGCTCAGCGACCGCGAGTGCAAGCGCGACCTCGTCGCCCTGGTCAAGCAGCGCCGCGTCCGGGTCACGCTCATCCTGACGACCTATGAATGCCTTCGGCCCATCGCGGCCGAGGGCGCCGTACACCTGCGGGAGAGCGCCAAGGACATCCGGTCGATGCTCGCCGAGCTCGATGGCGAGGAGCGGGACCTCATGTCGGCCCACTTCCACGTCGGCGCGGCGACGCTCTCCGCGGTGATCATCGACCCCGCGACGCCGGAGGGCATCCTGTTCTTCAGTCCCCGGTGGGCGATCCAGTTCCTGCCGCAGGACCGGATGACCTGCGTCATCGACAAGTCGGTCAACTCTGCCGACCTGTTCAAGGCGGTGTACAACGGGGTGCTGCTCATGACCCAGGGCGACGCGAAGAGCGTCGAGGAAATGCTGACCTGACCGCGCGGCGACCGATTGAGTCAGATGTCGAAATGCCACCTGTCGTTGCCGCCACGACGCGGTCCTGCGGGCACCCACCCGTGCTAGATTTGCCCTGTTGCAGTCTTGATTTCCATATACGTTGCCGCGCCCGTGGGTATCGGACCTGCGGGCGCTGTCAGTATTGCCGGGCTTCCGGAGCAGGGTCATCAAAGCGGCGACGCGGGAGACCACACCGTGTGGCCTCCAATTGCCTTGCGAAGGAGCAAGCACATGACCGTCGGCACTGTGAAGTGGTTCAACGCGGAAAAGGGTTTCGGCTTCATCACCCCGGACGGGGGTGGCGCCGACGTGTTCGCGCATTACTCCGCGATCACGGCGAGCGGCTTCCGTAGCCTCGAGGAGAACCAGCGGGTGGAGTTCGACATCACCCAGGGCCAGAAGGGGCCGCAGGCGGCCAACATCCGCGCCATCTGAGCGACCCGCGTCGCATCAGCGGTGCCCGGCCGATCCGGTCGACGGACCGACCGGCCGGGCCGGCGCACGCCCACGGCTACCCACGCCCTGAACGCCCGCGGTGCTGCGAGGCGTCCCCGTCGCATGTGTGCAGCCAGGAGGCCGAACCATGTCACCATCGCAGCCTGCGCTGCCCACCGTCCGGCTCGGGCACGGCAGCCAGTACGCGCACCTGCTGCGCCTCGTCAAGGCCGCCGGGCTGCTCGATCGGCGGCCCCGCTACTACCGGTGGAAGATGGCCGTCACGACGGCGCTGTTCCTGGGCGGTTGGGCCGCATTCGTCGTGATCGGCAAGTCCTGGTGGCAGCTCGCGACCGCCGCCTTCCTGGCGTTCGTCTTCACCCAGCTCGGGTTCCTCGGCCACGACGCCGGGCATCGGCAGATGTTCAGCTCAAGCAGGGCGAACTACGTCGTCGGTGTCCTGCACGCCAACCTCGCCATCGGCCTGAGCTACGGCTGGTGGATCGACAAGCACAACCGGCACCACGCCCATCCCAACGAGGAGGGCAAGGACCCCGACATCGAGATCGGCGCGCTGGCGTTCACGGCCGCCCAGGCCCGCGGCCGGGGCCGGACCGCCGCGGCCGTCTACCGCTATCAGGCGTACCTCTTCTTCCCGCTGCTACTGCTGGAGGCGCTCAGCCTGCACCTGGCGAGCCTCCGCGCCCTGGCCCGGCGCGCGACCCGCCGCCCCGGCTGGGAGACCGCGCTGTTCGCCGTCCACGTCGTCGGCTATCTGACCGCCGTGTTCGTGATCCTGTCGCCGCTGCAGGGAGTGGTCTTCATCCTGCTCCACCAGGGGCTTTTCGGGTTGTACCTCGGCTGCTCCTTCGCGCCGAACCACAAGGGCATGGCGATGCTCGACCCGGACGACCGCACCGACTACCTGCGCCGGCAGGTGCTCACGTCGCGGAACGTGCGCGGGAACTGGCTCACCGACTTCATGCTCGGTGGCCTGAACTACCAGATCGAGCACCATCTGTTCCCCAGCATGCCGCGCCCGAACCTGCGCCGGGCCCAGGCCATGGTCCGGCAGTTCTGCCAGGTGCACGACCTGACGTACTGCCAGACCAGCCTGCTGGCCTCGTACGGCCAGGCGTTGCGCCACCTGCACGAGGTCGGACGCACCCCGCGCCTGGCCGGCGCCTGAGACCTGCTCGCCCTGACGGGCGACCGCCCCAGTGCTCAGCGCCGCCCGCGGCGGCCGCCCGGCCGGGCCCGGGTCGAGAAGGCCGCCGCACCGGATCGTGCCGGCGCGGACTTCGTCGCGGCGGTCGGCGACGGCTCGCCGCCGCGCCGTCCTCCGTCGCTCCGGGCGGCCTGAGCCTCGCGCCGAGGCGACGGCTCGCCGCCGCGCCGTCCTCCGTCGCCCCGGGCGCCCTGAGCCTCGCGCCGAGGGCTGGTGGGCTGCAGGGCCGGCGGTGAGACGAGCGTCCGCTCCCCGGGTGCGAGCGTGCGGAGCAGGGCGTCGCCGGGGCGCAGCCGGGTGGTGGTCGCGGCGATGCCGGCCTTGCGGGTCAGCTCCCGGACTTCGGGCGCCTGCCCGTCGGTCATCAGCGTGACGACGGTGCCGGTCGCGCCGGCCCGGGCGGTGCGGCCCGAGCGGTGCAGGTACGCCTTGTGCTCCGTCGGCGGGTCGGCGTGCACGACCAGGGCCACGTCCTTGACGTCGGTGCCCCGGGCGGCGATGTCGGTGGCGACCAGCGTGCGCACGTCCCCGTCGGAGAACGCCCGCAGGTTTCTGGTGCGCGCGGCCTGGGCGAGGTTGCCGTGCAGTTCCACGGCGGACACGCCGGCCTCGATCAGCCGGCGGGTCAGGATCTTCGCGCCCCGCTTGGTGCGCGTGAACACGACGGTGCGGCCCGGCGCGGCGGTCAGCTCGACCAGCACGGCGAACCGGTCCTCGGCGTGGACGTGCAGGACGTGGTGGGTCATCGCGGCGACCGGCGAGAGCTTCGAGTCGACGCTGTGCTCGACCGGGTCGGTGAGGAACCGCCGCACCAGCACGTCGACGCCGTCGTCGAGCGTGGCGGAGAACAGCAGGCGCTGCCCGCCGCGCGGGGTCCGCTCCATCAGCCGCCGCACGGTGGGCAGGAACCCGAGGTCGGCCATGTGGTCGGCCTCGTCGAGCACGGTGATCTCGACGGCGTCCAGGCGCGCGTGGCCGGCCTCGACAAGGTCGGCGAGCCGTCCGGGGCAGGCGACCACGACATCGACCCCGGCGCGCAGCCCGGCGATCTGCGGCCCGGCGCCGACGCCGCCGAAGACGGTCATCGTCCGCAGCGACAGCGCCCTGGCCAGCGGCGCCATCACGGCGTCGATCTGGGCGGCCAGTTCGCGGGTGGGCGCGAGGATCAGCGCCCGGGGCCGCCCGGCCCGCCGGGGCGCGGCCGCGGCGGCCAGGCGGGTGAGCACCGCCAGCACGAAGGCGTAGGTCTTGCCCGAGCCGGTGCGGCCCCGGCCGAGCACGTCCCGCCCGGCGAGCGCGTCGGGCAGGGTCGCGGCCTGGATCGGGAACGGCCGGTCGACCCCGGCCGCGGCCAGCACGCGGATGAGCGCGCCGGGCACGCCGAGGTCGGCGAAGGTGGGGGATTTGGGTGAGGTGGTCTGCTGTGGGCGGCGTGCCGCCATAAAGGCTCCGTACGTCGAAGGGGACGTCCCGCCCGGCGCTGACCGTTTCGGTCGCGGCGCGTGGCGTCGGACATCGAACCCGGCCCGCCACTGTCGGGCGGACCGCGCCGCCAGTCTACTCGATCCCGCCACCGGGCCCGCTGCCCGCTGACGGGCGCCGGCAATGCTGGTCAGTGCGGCACGGCCTGCCACCGGCTCCGCCCGGCCATCCACGCCCCGGCCAGGATCTCCGCGGACTGCCGGCTCGGGCACTGGTGGATCTTCGACCGGCCGGTGCCGCCGCCGGCCTGGGCCTCGACCTCCCATGATTCGCCATCGGTGCGGATGTACACGTCGCGACGCCCTCGCACGGTGCTGTCGCCGTTCCACCAATGACGCTCAATTCTCACCCACCGACGGTATAACACCAGGCCCGGCTGCGAAACGCCGACGATCTTGGTGCGGCCGACGATCGCCCGCGGTGCGCGTAGGCTGACCGTATGGCGACAATCGTGCTGCGTGTCCGGCTGATCACCGGCGACAGTCTGGACGTTGCGTACGATGACGCCGACGCCTCCGACGTCGACGAGGCGGCCGAGCGCGTGATCACCGCCCTCGCCGCCGACTCCGGCATGATCCGCACGCGCCACGGCGACCGGGTGGTCGTGCTGTACGGGCGCGGCGTGGCGGCGCTGGAACTGGCACCTCGCGGCGCGGTTCTGTAGCTGTACGCGCCGGCCGGCGGCCCTGGGCCGGCCGCGACCTGGGCCGGCCGCGACCTGGCACGCCGCCTGGACCCAGGACCGCCGCCGCGGCGAAACGAACCTCAGACGGCCCAGGCGAGCTGGCGGGCGGTGGCCGAGTGGGGCGCGGTGTGGTCGGCCAGCGCGGCGACGAACGCGCGCGGCCGGGGATCGTGGTGCCGCAGGGTGCGCTGGCGCTCGGCCCCGGTGCCGTTGCGGCAGAGCCAGCCGAGCCGGGCGTGCACGGCGGCCGCGTCGCCGAACTCGGCCAGGGCCGGGGTTATCCTGCGCAGCAGCACCCGCAGCTGGTCGGCGATCGCGGCCGCGTGCCGCCCGGGCGGCTGCGGGCCGCGCACCACGAGGCCGTGCCGGGCCGCGGCGGCCAGATCCTCCTCGACCTCGGCGGCGCCGCGCCGCTCGGCCGGGCGGCCGTGGCGCACGTCGTCGATCAGGGTCGCGACCAGGGCGCGGGCGATGCCGGCGAAGAGGACCGTGTCGGCCGCGCGCAGGCACGTGTCGGCCACCCGCAGCTCGATGGTGGGGAAGCGGCCGGAGAGCCGGGCCAGCAGATGGACGCCGCCCACGTCCAGCGCGGTGCCCTCGGAGATGAGGCCGGCGATCGCGCGGTCGTACTCGGCCGCGTCGGCCCAGGCCTCGGGGGCCCGGAACGTCGGCCAGTGGCGGCGGGCTTCGTAGCGGGCGCTGCCGAGGCCCGTGTCGGCGCCGCCGGCGAAGGGGGAGTTGGCGCTCAGCGCGAGCAGCGGGGCCAGCCACGGGCGTAACCGGCCGAGCACGCCGACGGCCAGGTCGCGGTCGGCCACCCCGACGTGCACGTGGCAGCCGCAGGTGCCTGCGGCGGCCGCGGTCGCGGCGGGAAAGCGGGCGGCCAGGCGGTGGTACCGCGCGTCGTCGGTCAGCGCCTCCAGCGGGCCGCGCCGGAAGGGAGGCACGCCGGTCGCGACGAGCCGCGCCCCGGACAGCGCGGCGGCGCGGGAGGCGACCCAGCGCAGCTCGGCCAGCTCGTCGTGCAGCCGGTCCAGCCGGGTGTGCACGCCGCTGGCGGTCTCCAGCTGGTATGCCGTGAACTCGTGCCGCACCCGGTCGTCGCCGTCGGTGACCCGCAGCACACCGGACGACACCGGGGCCACGGAGCCGTCGGGCTCCAGCAGCAGGAACTCCTCTTCGACGCCTACGGTGAGCACGCCTACGGTGAGCATCGTCGCTCGCCTCCCTCCACGGACGCTTGCGTGTCGGGTGAAGCGTCACCCCGCGCCGCGTCCCCGCACGTCATCCCGCCCGGGTGAGTGGCGGGTACGGCCGGACGCCGACGATCGGGTGAGGAGGTGCCACATGTGCCGATGGCTCGCGTACTCGGGGACCCCGATCCTGCTCGAGGAACTGCTGTACAAGCCCGAGCACTCGCTGATCGATCAGAGCATGCACGCCCGGCTCGGCGTCGGGACCACCAACGGCGACGGGTTCGGTGTCGGCTGGTACACGCCGAACGGGGCGGCCGAGCCGACGCTGTTCCGCGGCACCGGGCCGGCCTGGGGCGACGAGAACCTGCGAGAGCTGGCGCACTCGGTGCGCTCGGGGCTGTTCCTGGCGCACATCCGGGCCAGCACCGGCACGCCGGTGCAGCAGACCAACTGCCACCCGTTCCGGCACGGGCGCTGGCTGTGGCTGCACAACGGGCGGATCCGCGAGTACAGCAAGCTCAAGCGCACGCTGGCCATGTCCGTCGATCCGGAGCTGTACCCCGACATCCGCGGCTCCACCGACTCCGAGCTGATGTTCTACCTGGCGCTCACCTACGGGCTCGAGACCGACCCGGTCTCCGCGGTCGAGCACATGGTGGGCCTGATCGAGGAGGCGGGGCGCCGGCACGGCATCGAGAACCCGGTGCAGATGACGGTGGCGATGACCGACGGCGAGCGGCTGTGGGCCTTCCGCTACTCGACCGAGCACAACAGCCGGTCGCTGTACTGCAGCACCGCCGTGGACACGCTGCGCACCATGTACCCCGACAACCCCGTCCTGCAGCAGGTGTCGGACGAGACCCGGATCGTGGTGTCCGAGCCGCTGGGCGGGCTGGTCGGTGCCTGGCAGCCGGTCGCCGAGTCCAGCTACGAGCTGGTGAAGCCCGGCGTCGGCGTGGTCGGCCCGTTCCAGCCCGCACCCTGCTGAGGCTTACACGGCCCGCGCCACCGCGATCGTGGCGGACAGGCGCGCGCCGGCCTCGTAGAACATGTACTCCACGCCGCCGTCGGTGCCGAACGACGGCGCGGCGCTGCGCCCGTTGTCCGGCGCGCCGCTCAGCGCCGTGTGGAAGACCCCGAGGTGCACCTCGCGGTCGAAGTTGTTGCCGACCTCGGTGAGGTACATGTTGCCGCCGTTGCCGTGGTAGACGACGTACGTCGTACCGTTGCGCGACAGCAGGTGCGGACCGGAGATGTCGGTCTGCCCGTCGGCGCCCGGGGTCACCAGCGGCGTCGGGTCGAACTGCCATGACTTGGCGTCCGGCGACCAGCCCCAGAAGATCTTGCGGGTGCCGCCGGTCACGCCCATGAACAGCATCACGTGGGTGTTGCCCAGGCCGGCGATCTTGTGCTCGAACACCCGCGCGTACGAGGTCTCCGTGGTGCCGGGGACCATCGAGGTGCTCAGCACCACGCCGAAGTACGTGAAGTGCACGCCGTCGGTGGACCAGGCCATCCGGGTCGTGTTGTTCTCCCCGTGGTAGTACAGGTAGAACTTCTTGTTGGCCGGCTGCCACAGCACGTGCGGGGACGACACGTGGCTGACCGAGTAGTACGGCGACCACACGTTCGACACGATCGGGTTGGCCGCGTACTCGGTGAACGGGCCGCTCAGTGAGTTGCCGTAGGCCAGGCAGATCCCGCCCGGCTTCTCGTGCGGGGCGTAGTAGAGGTAGTAGCGGCCGAGACCGCCGCTGATCTTGTCGTACACGCCCCGGATGCACGGGAAGATCAGCTCGTTGGTGGGGTTGTAGCGCAGTGCCGACTTGTTGAGCGGCATGCCGAGGTACTGGTAGTTGGGGAACCCGGCCGGCGCGGCGGACGCCGGCGAGGGCAGCTGCAGCGCGCCGAGGGCGGAGGCTCCGCCCAGCAGCGCCGCGCCCCGGAGAATCTGGCGGCGATTCATGCATGGGAGTGTTGCCGTGCCGCCGATCCGTGGTCAAGGTGCTAATACGAATTATCAATCAGACAACGGGACTTGACGAACGCGGCGCCGAGGGTCCAGGATCTCCATCCAACGAGTGGTAATGCGCATTAGCACACGGACAGGATGCCGACGTGACGCCAACTCCCCGCCGCCTGACCCAGCGGGACATCGCCCGCATGACGGGTGTCAGCCAGGCGACCGTGTCGCTCGTGCTCAACGGGCGCTCGGACGGTGACGTGCGGATCGCTCCCGAGACCCGCGAGCGGGTGCTGCAGGCGATCCGCGACAGCGGGTACGTTGCCGACCCTATCGCCCGGCGGCTCGCCGCCCGGGACAACCGCATCATCGGGGTGTTCACCTACGAGCCGGTCTTCCCCGCCGGCAACAGCGACTTCTACCACCCGTTCCTGATCGGCATCGAGGAGCGGGCCGAGGCCCTGGGCAGCGACCTGCTCCTGCTGACCAGCGCCCCGGTGGTGGACGGGCGGCGGCGCATCTTCCACGAGGGCAACCGGCTGCGCCTGGCCGACGGCTGCATCCTGCTCGGCCGCTCGCTCGACCGCGAGGAGCTGGCCCGGCTGGTGGCCGACGGCTTCCCGTTCGTCTCGGTCGGCCGGCGCGCCGACGCCGGCGGGCCCGTGCCCTACGTCGGCGCCGACTACGCCGGCGCGACGGCGGCCCTGGTGGCCCGGGCGTCCGCGCTCGGGCACACGCGGATGGCGTACCTCGGCCAGGGCGAAGGGCCCGAGTCGCACGCCGACCGCAGGGCCGGGTTCGACCGCGGGGTGGCCGCGGCGGGCGCGGCCGGCATCCACCTGCCGTCCGGCGACCTGGACGCGGTGCTCGCCACCGGGGCCACGGTCGTCTTCGCCGAAGAGCACAGCGAGGGCGTGGCCCTGGCCACGGAGCTCGCGAGCACCCCGCCGGGCGGGAAGACATCGCTGTCCATCGTCACCCTAGGCCAGCCGACCAGGCACGTCACCGACCCGACCGGCACCGATTTCACCGGCTTCGCCATGCCCAGACGGGAGATGGGCGCCCAGGCCCTCGAGGTCCTCACCGCCCTCATCGACGGCACCGAGACCCAGCGCCAGCGCCTCCTGCCCTGCGACCTGATCACCGGCACCACACTGAAGGAAAACCCTTAAATGCCAGAGATTTCCACCGACATCCTCGTCGTCGGGGGCGGGCTGGGCGGCGTCGCAGCCGCCCTGGCCGCGCTGCGGGCGGGCAAGCGGGTCGTGCTCTCCGAGGAGTACGACTGGCTGGGCGGCCAGCTGACCAGCCAAGCGGTCCCGCCCGACGAGCACTCGTGGGTCGAGCAGTTCGGCGTCACCGCCTCCTACCGGGCGCTGCGCGACGGCATCCGCGACTACTACCGCCGCTACTACCCCCTGACGGAGAAGGCCCGGGCCTGGCGCGACCTCAACCCGGGCGCCGGCGGGGTGAGCCGCCTGTGCCACGAGCCGCGCGTCGCGGTCGCGGTGATCGAGGGCATGCTCGCGCCCTACCGGTCGAGCCGGCAGCTGCTGGTGCTGCAGCCCTACGTGCCCGCGGCCGCGACCACCGACGGCGACCACGTGACCTCGGTGACGCTGCGCCACCGCGACACCGGGGACACCGTCGGGGTGAGCGCCGGCTACGTGCTCGACGCCACCGAGACCGGCGACCTGCTGCCCATCACCGGCACCGAGTACGTCACCGGCTTCGAGTCCCAGGCCGACACCGGCGAGCCGAGCGCTCCGGCCACCGCGCAGCCGGCCAACATGCAGGCCGTCTCGGTGTGCTTCGCGGTCGACCACGTCGACGGCGACCACACCATCGACCGGCCGGCGAGCTACGACTTCTGGCGCGCGTACACCCCGTCGTTCTGGGGTGGCCCGCTGCTGTCCTTCCGCGCCCCCAGCCCGCGCACCCTCCTGCAGACCGAGCGCATCTTCGACCCCAACCCGGACGGCGACCCGCTGAGGGTCGACGCCGACCAGCGCCGCGACCCCGGCGACCACAACCTGTGGACGTTCCGGCGCATCGCGGCCCGCAAGCTGTTCGCCGAGGGCGCCTACGAAAGCGACATCTGCCTGGTCAACTGGCCGATGCTGGACTACTTCGAGCACCCGGTCATCGACGTCCCCGACGCCGGGCAGCACCTGGCGGCCGCCCGCGAGCAGGCCCGGTCGGTGCTGTACTGGCTGCAGACCGAGGCGCCGCGGCCCGACGGGGGCACCGGCTTCCCCGGCCTGCGGCTGCGCGGCGACGTCACCGGCTCGGCGGACGGGCTGGCCCAGGCGCCGTACATCCGCGAGTCCCGGCGCATCCGCGCCGAGTACACCGTCGTCGAGCAGGACCTGGCCCTCGCCGTGCGCGGGGACAAGGGCGCCGTGCAGTACCACGACAGCGTCGGCGTGGGGATGTACCGCATCGACCTGCACCCCTCCACCGGCGGCGACCACTACATCGACGTCGGCTGCTGCCCCTTCCAGATCCCGCTCGGCGCGCTCGTGCCGGTGCGGATGGACAACCTCCTGGCCGCCGGCAAGAACATCGGCACCACGCACATCACCAACGGCGCCTACCGCCTGCACCCGGTCGAGTGGAACGCTGGCGAGGCCGCCGGCGCGCTCGCCGCGTTCTGCCTGGACCGCGCGTGCCCCCCACGCGCGGTGCGCAACACCCCCGGCCTGCTCGCCGACTTCCAGGCCCGGCTCGACCGGGACGGCGTCGAACGGCACTGGCCCGACGTCACCGGTTACTGACACCCCCGTCCGTTCTGAGGAGTTCCCCCCAATGCGATTCCGCGCCGCGATAGCCGCTCTGTCGCTGTTCGCCCTTGCCGCGTGCGGCAACGGCGGCGGCACCCCCGCCGCCGAGGACACCGGCCCGATCGACCTGCGCATGACCATCTGGTCGGCCAACGATGCCCACCTGAAGCTCTTCAACGACATCGCCGCCGAGTACAAGACCAGCCACCCCAACGTCAGCGTCAAGTTCGACCCGCTGCCGTTCGACTCCTACACCACCACGCTCACCACCCAGATCGCCGGCGGCAACGGCCCCGACCTGGCCTGGATCCTCGAGGACTCCGCCCCCGACTTCGTCGGCTCCGGCGCCCTCGTGCCGATCGACGGCAACCTCACCAAGGGCGACGACCTCGCGCCCGCCGCCACCAAGCTGTGGCAGAACGGCGGCAAGCTCTACGCCTACCCGTTCTCCACCTCGCCGTTCGGCATGTTCGTCAACACCGACCTGCTGAAGAAGGCCGGCCAGGACAACCCGGCCGACCTCGTCACCGCCGGCACCTGGACCTGGGACAAGGCCTTCGCCGAGGGTGCGGCGGTCAACGCGCAGACCGGCACGGCCGGCATCGTGGTGCGCGACTTCGACTACAAGAGCTGGGGCAACCTCTCCGCGGTGTGGACCGGCTGGGGCGCCCAGGCGTGGAGCGCCGACGGCAAGACCTGTGGCTTCAACGCCCCTGAGATGGTCGACGCGATGACCACCCTGCACAAGGCCATCTTCACCGACAAGGCGATGCCCGGCCCGGGCGTGGCCGCCGACTTCTTCGCCGGCCAGTCGGCCATGACGATCACCCAGATCTCGCGGGCCTCGCTGCTCAAGGACGCCAAGTTCGGCTGGGACCTGGTCCCGCTGCCGGCCGGTCCCAAGGGCAAGTACTCCGTCGTCGGCCAGGCCGGCCTCGGCGTGCTGAAGAAGGGCAAGCACGCCCAGGCGGCCGCCGACTTCCTCGGCTTCTTTACCAACCCGGACAACTCGGCCAAGCTCGCGCAGTACTTCCCGCCGGCCCGCAAGAGCCAGCTCAACGCCGAGACCATGGCCAAGACCAACCCGCTGCTCAAGCCCACCCAGCTGCAGTCGGTCGTCATCGACGGCATCTCCACCGGCGTGGTCAAGCCCAGCCACGCCGGCTCGGCCGAGATCGCGCAGAACGTCCGCGCCTCCCTCGACCCGCTGTGGAAGCCCGACGCCGACGTCAAGGGCGTGCTGGACAACGTCTGCACCGGCCTCAAGCCCCTGCTGAGCAAATAACAAAGGCCTCTGTGACATGAAGTTCTGGACCGCGCGCCGGCGCGATCACCTGGCCGGCTACCTGTTCATCGCACCGCAGCTGGTCGGCACGGTGGTGTTCGTGCTCGTACCGCTGGCGCTGGTCGCGTGGTACAGCCTGCACGAGTGGAATGTCCTCGCCGACGAGTTCACCTTCGTCGGCGGGGACAACTACCGGCAGCTCGCCGACGACCCGAACCTGCCGAAGGTGCTCGCCGCCACCGGCCTGTTCTCGGCCGGGCTGCTGGTGCTCAACCTGACCCTGGCCCTGCTGCTGGCCGTGCTGCTCAACCAGAAGCTGCGCGGCACGGTGGTCTTCCGCACGCTGTTCTTCTCCCCGGTGGTCGTCTCGATGATCGCCTGGACCATCGTGTGGGGCTTCCTGCTGCAGGACAACGGCGGCGTCAACGGCCTGCTGAACTCGGTCGGCGTGCACGGGCCGAACTGGTTGCGCGGCGAGGGCACCGCGATGGTGTCGGTGATCGTCGTGCAGGTGGTGAAGAACGTCGGCCTCAACATGGTGCTGTTCCTGGCCGCCCTGCAGGGCGTGCCGGCCGGGCTCTACGAGGCGGCCAAGCTCGACGGGGCGAGCGCCTGGCGCTCGTTCCGCAGCATCACGCTGCCGATGATCAGCCCGACCATCCTGCTCACCTCGATCATCACGGTGGTCGGCTCGCTGCAGGTCTTCGCCCAGATCGCCGTGCTCACCCAGGGCGGCCCGGGCACATCGACCACCGTGCTCGTCTACTACCTGTACCAGCAGGCGTTCCAGTTCCACCACTTCGGCTACGGCGCCACCCTCTCGCTGGTGCTGTTCGTCATCGTCCTGATCCTGACCACCGTGCAGTGGCAGATGCGTAAGCGATGGGTGTTCCATGAGTCGTAAAACGGCGCTCTACGGGCTGCTGTGCGTGCTGGCCATCCCGTTCGTCTTCCCCACCTGGTGGATGGCGACCTCGTCGATCAAGCCGGTCGCCGACGTCTTCAAGTTCCCGCCGTCGCTCATCCCGACGCACGTGGACTTCTCCGCCTACCGCCAGGTGTTCCAGGCGCAGCCGTTCGCCCAGCAGTACCTCAACAGCATGTACATCGCCGTGCTGTGCACCATCGGCACCCTGGTGGTGTCGTCCATGGCCGGCTACGCGTTCGCCCGCATCCGCTTCCGCGGCCAGAACGCGCTGTTCGTGCTCGTGCTCACCGGCCTGCTCGTGCCGAGCGAGGTGACGATCGTGCCGCTGTTCCAGATGTTCCAGCGCTGGCACATGATCGACACCCACTGGCCGCTCATCCTCGTGCCGATCTTCGGCGCACCGAGCGTCCTGGCCACGTTCATCATGCGGCAGTTCTTCATCGCGCTGCCGCCCGAGCTCGAGGAGGCCGGCCGCATGGACGGCCTGGGCCGCTTCGGCCTCTACTGGCGGGTCGCGCTGCCCCTGTCCCGCCCCGCCCTCGGCGCGGTCTCGATCTTCACGTTCCTGCACAGCTGGAACCTGTATCTTGAACCGATCGTGTTCCTGTCCACCCCCTCGAAGTTCACGCTGCCGCAGGCGCTGACCCAGTTCGTCGACGCGTACGGCGGCCCGGCGTGGAACGTGCAGCTGTCCGCGGCCACCCTGACCGCCATCCCCGTGCTCGCGGTCTTCGTCGTGGCCCAGCGCCAGTTCGTCGAGGGCCTAGCCCACACGGGCCTGAAAGGCTGAGCCGCCGTGCCGCTGTCCGACCTCACCGCCGAGGAACTGCTCGCCTACCGCAGCACCGCCGAGGAGCCCGCCGGCTTCGACGCCTTCTGGGCGGGCGTCCTGTCCGGGCCGCCCGCCGGGCCGGCGCGCTTCGAGCCGGTGCCGACGAGCCTGAAGACCCTGCAGGTGTACGACGTGAGCCTGCCCGGCCACGAGGGCCAGACGGTGAAGGCGTGGTTCGTCGTGCCCGCCGGCAGTACTTCGCCGCTGCCCTGCGTGGTGGAGTTCCCGGGGTACAACGGCGGCCGCGGCCTGCCGGAGGACTGCCTGCTCTACGCCTCGGCCGGCTACGCCCACCTGTTCGTCGACGTCCGCGGCCAGGGCAGCGGCTGGCGGCGCGGCGACACGGAGGACCTGGCCCCGGCGGACAGCGGCCCGCAGCACCCGGGCTTCATGACAAGGGGCATCCAGGACCCCGCCAAGCACTTCTACCGGCGGGTCATCACCGACGCGGTGCGGGCCGTCGAGGCGGCCAAGGCCCATCCGCTGGTCGACCCGGCGCGGGTCGCGGTGACCGGCATCAGCCAGGGCGGCGGCCTGACCCTGGCCATGGCCGGCCTGGTGCCCGGCCTGGCCGCGGTCGCGCCGGACGTCCCCTTCCTGTGCGACATGCGCAGGGGCGCGGAGCGCGCCGCCACCGGCCCCTACCAGGAGGTCGCCGGCTACCTGAAGGTCCACCGCGAGCGGGTCGACGGGGCCTTCCACACCCTGTCGCACTTCGACGGCGTCCACTTCGCCAAGCGCGCGAGCGCCCCGGCCCTGTTCAGCGCCGCGCTGATGGACACGACCTGCCCGCCGTCCACGGTCTACGGCGCCTACCACAACTACGCGGGCGAGAAGCGGATGGAGCTGTACCGCTTCAACGGCCACGAGGGCGGCGAGTCCTTCCAGAACGCCGTCCGCCTGCGCTTCCTGGCCGAGCACCTGCACCCGTAAGACGTTCGCGGTCCCGGCCACGGCCTGTTACCGGTCCCGGGACCGTCCGCTGGATCGGCGTGCACAACGACTTCCTGCCCCGCCACCTCGGCCCGGCCTGACCGACGCGCAGCACCGCCGGGCGGGAGGCACGCCCCCCGCCCGGCGGATCGAACCGGCTGCTACGACTGGGCGACCAGGCGGAAGGACTGGGCGCCGGTGCCGTTGCACGTCCACTGCTGCAGCTGCACGCTGTCGGCGGTGGAGGAGCTCGGGACGTCCAGGCACTTACCGCTGTTGCGGCTCACGAAGTGGTAGTAGCCGCCGGACTCGGCGACCGGGAGCCACTGCTGGTTCGCGCCGCCGCCGTAGGCCCACAGCTGGACCAGGGCGCCGTCGGCCGTCGACACGCCGTTGACGTCCAGGACCTGGGCCGCGTTGTTGCGGTTGTTGACCCGCACGTAGCCGCTGTCCGTGCCCTGCTGCTGGAACTGCTGCGCGTAGCTGTTGTTGCAGGTGTACTGCTGGATCGCGGCGCCGTTCGCGGTGCCCGACGAGCGGGCGTCCACGCACTTGCCGCTGTTCTTGTTGACGATGCTCGACCAGCCGCTCGAAGTGCCGCCGCCGCCACCGGCGCCGAAGGGGCTCAGCACGATCGCGGCCGAGCGCGGGTCCGAGTCGGTGACGAGGGACTCGAAGTGGCCGACGTCGTCGAACGGGAAGGCGTACGCGCGGCCGTCGGCCATGTTGGCGTGGATGATCTTGGAGTACTGGTTGGTCGGGCTGTTCTTGTAGAAGCCGGCCGAGTTGAGGTCCGGCTGGGTGTCGACCGTGCCGAGCGTGCCGCGGTTCAGGGCGGCGCACAGGGTGCGCGAGATCGGGCCGACGACCTGGTCGTTCGGGGCCGGCAGGTTGCCCGCGCAGCCCCAGACGTCGGCCGAGCTCGGCTTGTTGAACGAGGCCACGACCGCGCCGGAGGTGTTGGTGAAGGTCATGGTGTTGCCGCTGGTCCGGCCGAAGTACTTCGTGTTCGGCTGGTCGGCGAAGGGCACCACGGTGAGCGTCTTGGACGCATACGCGTTCCAGGCGCTCGTGATGTACGAGTCGAGGTACGTGGCGCTGAGCAGCCCGGCGCCGGCCGCCTTGCCGGGGGAGAGCACGCGCAGCACGGTGCCGTCGCTGCGGGTGTACACCGTGCCGGCCCACCCGGACTGGGCCTTGATCTGGTTGATGACGTTGTTGCGGCCGTCGTTGACCGGGTCGCCGGTGCGCTGGGTGGTGCCGCTGGCGCCGGTGACCGCGACGGCGTGCGGCACCGCGAACATGTCGACCTGGCTGCTGTTGATCCAGAGCCCGGCGTCGTTGTACGTGAACTCGCTCCAGTCGAACAGGATGTTCTGGTTGGCGTCGCCGGCCGCCCAGGGAGCCGGCTGCACGAGCCCGTCCGGCGTCAGGAAGAACTTCAGTTTTTCACCGAACGAGAAGTACACCCGGCCCGAAAAACCGCGCGGGAACCGGATCGTGGTCGAGCCCCCGTTGCCGGGCCCGCCGATCGAGACGTCCGGGGCCGCCGAGGGCGGGATGGCCCCGCCGCTCCACTGGGTGAACGTCCCGGCCGAGTTGACGTAGCCGAGCTTGCCGGTGGCCAGGTTGACGCCGAGGACGTAGAGGTAGACGGTGTCCCCGCGCCCCGTGCTGTTGGTGACGGTGACGGGCAGCAGCGCCGGCCCGACCGCATGCGCGGCCGGCGCTGCGCCCGCGACCACGACCGCCGTGGCGGCGACGGCCGTGGCCAGCCCGGTTACGAGGCCGAGCAACTTTCGTGTACGCATTGAGGGGGTGTCCTCCGTTTCGGACGATGTCACCCCGGACCGGCCCTCGCCCGGTGTTGGCGGCCGGGGCGGGACATACTGCTGAGAGCGCTCTCCCCATCCGCGTAAGAAGGGAACTGAGGGCGGGCGGCGGATGCTGAGAGCGCTCTCACAGTACTGATCGACGGGAGTGCATGTCAAGACGCGGCCACGCACCCGGGCTCGTGCTGAGTTTGTCGGATATATCCGACATCTCCGGCTTACTCTGAGGGTGTGTCCGTTGACGTCCGGGTTGCCTATCAGGAGATGCTGGCCTCGATCGTGGTGCCGCTGCTCGTCGAGCGGGGGTTCACCGAGGCCCAGGGCCGGCATGTGCGGGTCGCCGCGAACGGCGACGCCATCTCGTTGTGGTTCCAGGGCTCGCAGCTGACGTTTCCCGGGCAGGTCGCGTTCTTCGTCAACGTCGATGCGGCGACCGGGCGCTGGGTGGAGTACCGCCGCCGGGAGGACCCCGGCGCGGACGTCACCGCGCTGCTCGGGCAGGTGTACGGCAGGGTGCAGCCCCGGGACGAGTACGCCTTCCATCGGGGCAGCGACGACTGGAACCTGCGGCAGGCCGAGGCGGCGCCCGGGTACGGGGCCGAGGTGCGCCGCATGCTCGACGACGTCGTGCTGCCCGGGCTGGAGAAGCATCTCGCGCTGAACGCGACGCTCGAGCGGGCCATCGCCGGCGGGGTGGTGCAGTCGGCGTTCGAGCGGCCGCCGGAGCTGCCGGGGGTCATCAACCGGATGTCGTACCTCGAGCAGGACGACGGGTACGTGCAGTGGCTGCGGCGGGCTGTCGCCTGACCCTGCCCCTGCGGCGTTGTCGTTTGGCGCGGCGCTACGGGCGTTGTCGCTTGGCGCGGCGCTACGGGCGTTGTCGTTCGACGCGGCGCTACGGGGTGGCCGCCTCGGCGAAGCAGCGCAGCGCCCGGCTGGCTGGCTGGCCGTCGCCGTCGGTGAATCGCGGCCCAGCCGGCCACTGCGGCGGGGGCAGCCGGTCGCCGTCGGTGCCCAGGAAGCACACGCCGAGCTCGCGCCAGGCCCGAGCGCTGCCGGACCGGCCGGCCGCCGACAGGCCGGCCACCACGATGTCGGCGGCCCCGACCGGCAGGATGCCGATCATCATATCGGCGCGGTTGATCCGGTGGGCCAGCTCCACGCACGCGTCCTCGCGCAGGGCCGGGTCCTCGGTCAGGGCCATGAGGGCGTCGCCCTCGAACTCGTCCAGTCGCACGCGCGCACCGTAGCGCGTGCCGCCCTTCCTTGCGCTTTTTTGTCGTACCCCCTGACTAGGCTCCCCAGCATGACGTTCGAAACGCTCGCCGACTATCGCGCCGCCGTCGCCCGCATCCGGGAGGCGGCCGCCGCCTACTACGCCGGGCCCGACCTGGCGATGGACGACGCCGACTACGACGCCCTCATGGCGCGGGTGGCGGCGACGGAGGACGAGCACCCCGACTGGAAGGTCGACGACTCGCCGACCGAGGTCGTCGCGGCCGGCGGCGGGGTGGTCGGCGACGTCGTGCACAGCGAGCCGATGCTGAGCCTGGACAACGTCTTCGACGCCGACACGCTGCGCAAGTGGGCGCAGCGGCTGGAGCGGCTGCTGGGCCGGCCCGCCGGCGGCTACACCGTCGAGCCGAAGATCGACGGCCTGGCCATCGCCGCCCGCTACGAGGACGGCCGCCTCGTGCAGGTCGCCACCCGCGGCGACGGCCGGGCCGGCGAGGACGTCACCGGCCAGGCGCGCCGGGCCGCCGGCCTGCCCGAGCGGCTCGCCGAGCCGCGCACCGTCGAGGTGCGGGGAGAGGTGTTCATGACCGACGCCGACTTCGAGGTCGCCAACGCCATGCGCACCGCCACCGGGGAGCCGCCGTTCGCGCACCCGCGCAGCGCGGCGGCCGGCACGCTGCGCGCGCAGGACCGGACCTACGACGCGCCGTTGTCCTTCCTGGCGTATGGCGTGCGCGGCCTCGGCGACGGCCCGCACTCGGCCGCCATGGCCGAGCTGATCCGCCTCGGCGTCTCCTCCACCGCCGGCATGCCCGTCTGCACCGGCGTCGACGACCTGCTCGCCGCGGTCGAGGCGCTCAACGCGAGCCGCGGCACCCTCGGCTACGGCATCGACGGCGCCGTCATCAAGGCCGACCAGCCGGCCGACCGCGAGCTGGCCGGCTCCTCCAGCCGCGCCCCGCGGTGGGGCATCGCCTACAAGTTCCCGGCCGACACCCGCACCACCCGGCTCAAGGCGATCGAGGTCCAGGTCGGCCGCACCGGCGTCATCACCCCGGTCGCCGTCCTCGAGCCGGTCCAGATCAGCGGCGTCATCGTCACCTCGGCCACCCTGCACAACTTCGACGACCTCGTCCGCCGCAACGTCCGCCCCGGCGACACCGTCTTCGTCCGCCGCGCCGGCGACGTCATCCCCGAGATCACCGGCGCCAAGCTCGACGAGCGCCCGGCCGACGCCCAGCCCTTCGAGCCCCCGGTCAACTGCCCCCGCTGCGACGGCGAGATCGACCGCACCCAGAAGCGCTGGCGCTGCACCCGAGGCCGGGCCTGCGGCGCCCGCGAGGCCCTGTCGTACTACGCGGCCCGCGACTCAATGGACATCGAGGGCCTCGGCGGCAAGCTCCTCGACATGCTCACCGCCGCCGGCCTGGTGACCGACCCGGCCGACCTCTACGACCTGCAGCCCCCGACGCTGGCCGCCCTCGACCGCATGGGCGAGGTCTCCGCCGCCAAGCTGGTCGCCGCCATCCAGGCCTCGAAGACCCAGCCCCTCGCCCGCGTGCTGACCGGCCTGGGCGTGCGCATGACCGGCCGCTCGATGTCCCGCCGCCTGGCCACCCACTTCGGCACCATGGAGGCCCTGCTCGCCGCCTCCGTCGCCGACCTGCAGGAGGTGGAGGGCGTCGGCCCGGAGCGCGCCGTGACCATCGCCGCCGAGCTCGTCGAGCTCCAGCCGGTCATCGCCCGCCTCACGTCCCGCGGCATCAACATGACTGAGCCGACCTACCGCCCCCGCCCCGCCGCCTCCGCCGGCTCTACCGCCGCGCCCGACGGCTCCGACGCCGACCCGGCCGCCCCCGTCGCGCTGCTCCCCTTGCAGAAGGACGACGGCACGCCGATGACGGTGGTGGTGACCGGCTCGGTCCCGGGCCTGACCCGCAACGAGGGCAACGAGGCCGTGGAGCGCCTCGGCGGCCGCTCGTCCAGCTCGGTCTCGAAGAAGACGGACCTGGTGGTGGTGGGGGAGGGCGCGGGCTCCAAGGCCGCCAAGGCCGAGGAACTGGGCGTCCGCATCATGCCGGCCGAGGAGTTCGCGGCCCTCCTGCAAACCGCGCCCGCCTGATCCCGCCGCCCGTCGCCCGTCGCCGCCCGCCCGCGTCCGCCTTCCGCCCCGCCCTGCACCGCTCCGCCCCGCCTCGGCCCGCTCCGGCCCGGCTCACTCCGCCCCGCCCCCGCCCCGCCCCGCCCCGCTCCGCCCCGGCTCCGCCCCGGCCCCGCCCCGCTCCGCCCCGGGCCT